>JADJSV010000018.1:0-300000 GCA_016711505.1 Bacteroidota bacterium
GTATCAACATAACGAGGAATATTCAGGTTGTAATCGTTTTTAGCTATTTCAATCATTGCAGCTACATAACTGTATTTGCCTTCTGACTTGCGTGTTTTGTATGCAGCAATAATTTTAGTAATGTCTTCTGTGCGCAATACATTTTGTGTTTTCACTTTTTCAAAATGCTGACTGGCATCAATGAATAAAACATTGTCACTATGCTCGCGCTTTTTCTTCAATACTAAAATACATGTTGGAATACTTGTTCCATAAAAATATTGGACGGTAAACCGATTACTGAATCTAAATAATTTTTCTCTTTATCAGATACTCACGGATATGTCCTCCGCACCTCCGCGAAATAAACCCCATGAGGTAATACACAAGCCATTGTCCCTTTGTCATCTAATTGATGAACCATATATTTGTACAAATGCAAATCAGCAGTTCCTTTAGGGAGCAAGTCGTCCATATGGAGAATAGCGATCGTCACTCATAAACAAGGGCTCTTACTCCATTCAGCAGAGAATGGCGGATTTGCCACAATTGCTTCAAAACGTTTGTCAATATGCTGAGGGCGTTCAAGTGTGTCTTCATTTTTTATATCAAACTTCTTATAATGCACATCATGCATGATCATATTCATGCGGCACAAGTTGTATGTCGTCGGATTACTTTCTTGTCCGTAAAATGCACCGACCTCCTTCACTTCTTTTGCAACACGTAACAACAAGGATCCTGAACCGCATGTAGGATCATAAACATTTTTCAATTTCGTTTTTCCAACTGTAACAAGTCTTGCAAGTACAATCCCCACTTGTTGCGGGTATAAAACTCGCCCGCTTTTCCGGCACCACTGGCAAATTTACCTATCAGATATTCCACCGGCATCTCCCAACACATCGCTTTCCGTATTCTTCAAGTCGAAATCGATCTCATTCAATGCAAAGCACTTTAATGATCAATTCATTTTTTGCTGTTTCAGTTTTCCCAAGTTTGCTACTGGTCAAATCAAGATCCTCGAACAAATTCCCAAAGTCTTCTTCGCTTTCGGAACCCATGGTGCTTTGCTCAATGCTTGTAAGTACTTTTGAAAGATCATCTAATATAAACTTTGTCTTTCCTTCCGCATTTCCTCTTCGAGCTAACTCACTGAACAATTCCGAAGGTTTTAAAAAGTAGCCGAGTTTATCCAGAGCTTCATCTTTCACCGCCGCTAGTATCTCTTTCTTGTCCTTTCCTTCTCAACTTCTTCATACCTCATTTTATCCGGCTTTCAAAATGTCATTCGCATGCAAATGCATTTTTTCCGCTGGTATTTATAAAATATAAATCCTAGAATGTAGTCCGGAAATCGTCGGCGTCCATTTTTCCGCGGAGGTGTCGGCGATTTTCAGAGTTGATGTTCGAGAAGGTGTTTTTTTGTCCAGGGCATAAATTTGAACTTGCGTTTTAAGAGTGGTAAATATATTCGAAAAACTGAAATTTGATACGATACAAAATTTCTTAAAATGAATATATATGGAAGATGTTCATCTGTTACAGCATACTTCTATCCGTTAACTAAATTTCTCTACAATATCCTTCATGCAGAATTCACGGACATTTCCTGAATGTCAATTCTTCCAAGGGTATATCAAAGAAAAAATCTGAAATGTTCTCAATTGTAGGTATTTTATCGTCAATTCCATTTCACCTCCCAAATGATACGTTTTCCAACAACTGTGATCCAAGAAGATACCGCAGTCAAAGTGATTACTGAATTTGTCCATATCCAAAAGATCGGCTGCCAAAACTTACCAATTACTGTATAACTCCGAATAATTTGCTTGTGATTCCTCTGACCTTAAAACCGATTTCTTCATCAGATTCAAAACTCATTTTAATTTTCCCGGATTTTTTGGATTGTGCTTTTCCCCATATAGTGACCCAAGGTCTGCCAGACTCAAATTATACATTTCGGTTCCTGGTATCACATTTATTTTTTCTACAGTAAATGCACTAGGTAATAGTAGATAGTTTGTTTTTGAAACCCTTGCTAAAGGGCTGTTGAATGTTCCAATAATTGAATTAGTAATTTCAAGGTTCAAAGAAGCAAATACGCCTCAATCACTATACAGTCTTCCAAAATGATTTCATCCAGCAAAAATACTTCCGGCAACAAAAAGCGTTCCGAAGTTTCACTTGCTTTGCATTACATCAGCTTTAGAAATTACCCGGAAGCCGGGTGCAAGAGAAGCTCTAATCGAATCGGCAGAACCAACAGATTTATGAAAAGTTGCCGAACCTTTTGCATCAGTATTAATGTGCATTTCTATTTGAGTGAATACTCGCCATGGACTTCAATTTTTCCTTTTGAATTTCGAAATATCTTGCATAAACCGCACCTTCAATGGTTGTATCTCCTTGAATAATAACATCTCTTTCCAATTCACTCGAAACTCTTGGAAGGTTGCGCTTTTAACAAGATTGTCGTTTAGCAATAATCTTTTGTCATTTACTCGGATTTCTTTTAACTCGTTCATGGAAAATAAATTTAGTTATTGATTTGAATGTTTATGTTATCCTTCCAAAGCTGCATTATTTGTTTTGCAACCCTCGGATTGATGCTTTCTTTGCTACTTTCCTGATTAGCCACTTCTATTTTTATAAACGTATTGAAGATTTCTCTGGATCTTAAATCCAGTATACTCCATTTGGAGTTTGGATTTGCAAACCCTTCTTTCAATTTCGACAAGTGAATTAGCTAGGGAAGAAACTTGCTCGGGATTATTGCAACATAATCTCCATTTGATTGATTTTTACTTTCAAAATAAACAATGAGGAATTTGTCCAGGTAATTACCTTTTCAATTTGATGTGGCATTAAAATCTGGCTCAACTGCGTTGAAAGATTTTTTTCAGAGAATAAATAATTTTTTGCGCTGTTTATTAGTGATAATGCTTTAACTTTTAAATTTGTTGAATAAAGCATGGATTGAAGATTACTTCCTTCTTTGTTGTAAATGGTTGCTACGCCTGAACTAATATCACTGAATGAACGATGACGCGTGAAGTAAAGAGTTCCATGAACTCCTACCGCAGATTGATTTGGTAAAAGAATTCTGTTACGTAATTCTTTATCCAGATCAAAATATCTTTGCATACCTTTTCTGAAGATTCTTCCAAAGTCCTCTTCAAGTTGCGTTTTCTTTTGGGTGCATGCATGCTGATATTGCATCAGTTCAATAATTAGAGCATCTACATGAGGTTTAATTTCTGTAAGCTGTTGATTAATTTCAGATTTAATAAGTCCGAAAAATCCATTAACAATTGAATGAGAGATGTCTTCTGAACTTTTAATTTTCGCAGCAATATGAGCCGTTTCAGTTGCTACAATTGAGCCCGTTAACAAATTAACCTGACGTTTTGCATAATTAATACTTTTGTCAAAGGGCTTGTATCAACATAGTACATCCATGACACAGGAATTTCAACAGTTACCGATTTGCTATCAGATCCTCCGGTATCGGATTTAGGATAGTTATAATGAACAGTAACAGTTTTAGAGACCACATCTGAATAACTCCTTGAATAACTCATTTAATTTAATTTTTGCCAGGTTGATGATTCAATGAATTTCTCCATTTGCTTTTAATTCTTACTGAAAGTCGGATTGATTTACAAAATTTGCGAACTCTTGTTTCACCCGACTTAGAGTGTTTGATCGGCCTCCGCCCATCGCAAATTTATCAGAGAAAGATATACATACGATTCAATTTTTTGAGTTTGAGGTTCTTCGTTAATGGCGGTTGAGTTATCATCCATTACGACTTCCTTACATTTAGTCCTTCCGATTCAGAAATAATAATAGGAATATTTTTCTGTTGGCTTGATTACTAAATCATCTATTAAGATACTCCAATCAATTTTTTTGGTTCTCAGAACTGTAAATAAAATCCTGCACATTGACGAAATATTCTTCATTGCGTTGTATCTTGTATTTGATACTGACATCATTTGACTACTTGTGATGCTTTCAACTTGTGATATTGATGAAGATCCAGATAAATACTTAGTTCTGTTAGCAGATGGAAAAACATCCTTCATAACAAAGTTTGTTGTTGGTTTTGTCGAGTTCAAAAATCCTTGCCCTTAGTGTCTTATTCAGGCCTTCAAACAATTTTGAATAACGACTTGCAAGCATCATGCGAAATCTTTCTCCATTCTGTCCTTAATTGCTATAAGCGAAATAGATTGCTGTTGCAGTTCCATAATCTTTGCATCGGCCTTGCTTTTGTGCGTTGCAATCTTTGAGAAATCTGTGAGCGGATTAAAGTAAAGCCAAAATTAACATTGCTGCAAATTTTATCAGCTCCTCTTTGCTCAGCAATTACACTTGCAGATTGCATTGCCACTACCAGCGGTAGTTCCGTCAACATGAACCGCCACGTCTTCGATACTTTCGGCTATGGGCACTGTGAATCAACTTTAAAATTAAAATGAGCCATATAATAATTGTTAAATCGAGTATGAGTTAAATTATATTTCAATCCTTTAATTCAATTTAGTTTGCCTCAACCCCGGGATCTTTGTTTCCTTTTAATTCGTCCAAAGCAGCCTTCGCTATTTTGGGCAGATTGATTGACATATGTTCGTAAGTAATGTCTTCTATAGAAGGTGCTGGAGGCAACTCTGATGTTTCTGCGAAAAAAAGGATTTACAGCAGCCAAAGGCATTCGTCTTGCATCTAATCGATTGACCCTTCCACTTGCAACTGCATATTCTTTAAAGTTTGTGTCTCGTAATGAAGCATCCAAAAATTCAATATATTCAAACTTCTCTGCTCGTCTGTCGATATCTTCTTTCAACCTGTCCATATAATGCATGAAATCATCTTGGATTAATTTGAAGTCCTTCGACTTTGGCTCAAACGCTGCAAAGACTTCAGCTTCATTTTCCTCTGTTTCCACCAATGACGCATCAATAGAAGAGTTCTTTTCCAGATTTTCCTCTGTCTTTCAAGGCCACCATTAGATTGTAGGAAGAAATGTACTCGCCAAAGTTGATCGCATAATGTTAATCAGATCATTACTTTCGGCTCTGTTTCTACCATAAAAATCCATTGTTTCCTGATGCCACTGGTTCCAGATGTAGTCTTTTGATCTTTAATGTTGTTGTAAATTTTCATTCGCTCCAATCTTGTCTCTTCCATCAGATTCTGTACGATAGGCGCAACAATTTCTTCATGAATTTGATGAACGCCAAAAGGAAAGTTGGTTTTACTTCCATCTTCACCAACCCAACAATCAGAAACAAGATCATACTTGACTTTGGAACTTGGCTTAAGTTGAAATGGCTGATAATTTTCAACTGATTCCTGATAATTAAAATTCTCGTTTCTGATGCGATCTATTTCATCAGCTTCAAGATGTGGCGAATAATGGTTGTAAGAGCACTTTAAAACTTTAAATAGAGTTTTATTTGATGAGTCAACCATCATATTGGTTGAAGCTAGTTTTACCTGAGTTATGGCTTGAACCGAATTAGCCATGTTCATCATCAACGATTTCAAAACCTCTTCAAACTGTGTTTGATGATTTTCTAAAGACTTTTTCATTTCATTCAAAGAGTGAAATCGTAAAATTTCGTCCTGATACGGTGTGCTGTCAAATATATTGAATACCGGTGCGTCACCTGTTTCAGTTGTTGAATGTTCATTGATAAATTTAGAATGTTCGCTATCAGGTAAAATAACAGGAAGCGATACAGAAGTTAAATCCAAATCCGAAAGGCAAAAAGAAGAAGTGCGTAGTGTTCTGTCTATTTTACCTAAGTAATCGTGATAAGTAACATTTTGAATTGAAAGTGAATAGTCGTCAGTGCCGACTGATTCTGTATCCTCGGACTTTCAATTATCGGAGCTTCTTTCATTAATTTATCAAGTTCACTTACTGCATTTGTAAATAACTCCGCCTGTTTTAATGTGTTTAAATTGAAACCTGCATTTTACTGAGTTGGTATAATCAATCATGAAACTTTTATCCTCAAAAGGAATTTGAGCCGCAATAGGAATATAGCCAACACCTAATTTTGTAACTTTAAAGTCTCTGAAAATTTCATTGTGCATTTTTTTCAAACTCGGCAATCTTTTGCCTTATTGTTCTCAATTTCGCCTCGTAATAATTTCATTTTTAAATGCGCCCTGATTGCAAAATAGATAGGTATAAGTGTGAAGGAAAATATTATGCATATCAATCGTGTCTTTGACTTCGAATAGTCCAGACTGGTTGTGCAACATTTTCTTTGCAAACTGCAATTTCTTTTTCCAACCTCTTCCTCACTAACAATTCTTTCAGCGGCTTGCTTGTAATACTCAAAAAGTATTTTTGCCTGGTCTTGTTGTATGTTTGAAGATGTCTTGAATATTTTCCGCTCATAACTAGGTTTGAATAAGTGGTTAATTTGAATAAATATTTTTCTTAGTCTTAATAATTTCTCACTCTTGTCAAGCAGAGAAACTACCTCTTCCCCGCCTGCACCCTTGTTTTTAGCAATTATATATGCCTGTTGATTGAACTTGCAATTTCAGACTCAAGATTGGTAGAAGACTAGTTGTTTGATGGAGCAAGTAGCGAACATTTTCTTTCAAAGAAAATAATTTTGTTCTTCTCTTGCCCACTTTATAGAATCTACAGAGAATAAAACTTCAAATTGATTTAGTGCTCTTAATATATCATCTTTCCCTTCTCTATTTTTATTTTGTTCCAATTGAACGGAAACTGCTTTTTCTGAACTCAAATGAGAGAGAAAGTAACCTACCAATAGAAAAAAAAATAGCTGATAGTTGAAAGAAAAGTTGAAACGAAAATCTGCTTTGGCAAAATAACTATTATGATTATTGCAATCGCAAGAAAGGAATATAAACGAATATAAACGAGACGAATGCCTAATCCACAATTTGCTTTTCAAAATCAAATTGATTCCAAAAGTCCTAACTCTGTTAGTGAAGTAACGAGATAAACCAAACAAAGAGTTGTTAAGTCAAGCCAAAAGACATCGTTCCTTTTTCCTTCTGGTACAAATAGAAAAAAACCTGTAAATATTAATGCTAGGCCTGCTAATAAGACAACAAGACCAAATGTTTGGCTTCTCTGTTTCATATTTAACTGTTTTTAAATCCGCACTGAGAACAGAAAGGCGTACTTCCTAATTTGTGTCCACACCGTTTGCAGCATCCTTCTTTAGATTCAATGCAGTTTTACCGCAGTCGCACAAAAAGCTGCACCTTCTGCTAATGATGTATTACAATTAGTGCAGCAGTTTGCTCCGCTTACAGATAAAATTGTTCCGCAACTCACACATTTCTTCGCATTTTTATCACTGTTCTCCTGCATTTAAAAACAACCATTATAAGGGTCCCACAATGCGGCAAAATTTCACATTGTTCCGAAAATTTCTTAACAATTTGAACAATAGATTTCACGATTTGAAGTAACAGGATTTTGAATATTCGGAGTTGATTCTTGGTTTTTATAAGAAACAGGATTGAGCAAGCCTCCACCCGACATATTTCCCATCAAGTTTGTTGCTAGAACTGCGCCTAACAAACTACTTTGATTATTTCCCTTTCCCATTGAATCAACTGCTTTGTCTCCTAATTCAAAAACTTGTGATTGCTGCCATGTATAACCACCGATTATTTGAGCACTTTGTTGCGACATTGCTTTGAAAAATCATTTTTGCCTGTCTCAGTATTTGAATCGACTTCAATTGTAGTGATGTAAAAACTTATAAGTTGAAATCCGTAATCTTCCAGAAAGTAGAAATTGATATTCTCAAACTTTCCGAAAGCCCCTCTAGGTAGGCTGAAATAGTTTTAATACCAATCTTATTTGACATTATAAATTGTAAAATTGTCGATTTAGTTTTCGCAACCGTAGCACCGTAAAAATTCTCCGTGAGTTGAGGTCCGTGAAAGTTGACGTAGTCCCCACTAATTTAATTAAGAACCTTTCTGCATCTACAACTTTAATCCCATATCAGCCTTTGCAAGTAATGGAACCATTGTTTTGATAATCAGGGTCGTGATACATCATAGAATCGGTTGTCAGTCCAGGTTTAAGGGCATCAACTTATTTACAAACCATACCTCTGCTGTGAAAGGATTTTTGCCGCCAAAAGGAATTCCGAATAGATTTCTGAGAATTGGTAAGTTCTCGGTATTAAGAGTATGTTTTCCTGGTCCAAATTTTCCAACAACTTGCCCTTTGGAAAAAAGGATTGCTTCCTGTGATTCACTAACTATCAGTTGGGTATATGTACTTAGATTTGTTTCAGGAAATTTCCATGCGAACAATTGTTCTTCCGGTCGAGTGTCCCATTTTACAAAGTCAATGATTGAGCTCATTTTATTAATTATTTATTGCGCGTAATTCTAAATGTGAAGACCGCTTGTCTTTTAAATTTAAAAATGTTTCACTTTTCCAACAAACAACACTAACGGTTTAACGCTTTTTGGAAATTAAATAATAGTAAACTTCCAAAATTTAGATAATAAACTTTCACTTTAAAACATTAAACACCTGAATGCAGTCTATTGAATAATTACAATAATAGGAAAAAAAAATATTACTACCAAATTTGCACTTAAAGCAGAACAAATAGATTGATTAAAATTTTTTAATAAATCAAATTAAGGGGAGAAGTGGGATTCGAACCCACGGTACCATTTCTGATACACACGCTTTCCAAGCGTGCTCCTTCAGCCACTCGGACATCTCTCCTGTTATTACAAAACTCTTAATTCCCCGAGTCGTTTTTCGGGGACGCAAAGAAAGGGAATTTTTGCGGATTGGGTACTATTTAAAGGTCTCTTCTACACTGTAATTCTGCTTCGGAGGGTTATGGCTTTCCCGCTTCCAGATCACATACAGCAACGCTGCTCCTAAGGCAATGCTCATGGCGACACTCCCAAAATCACTCTGCGCCCCAATAGCATCCGGATCGATCGACGTCTTGCCGTGCTGATAGAGATAAGTGAAGATCACCGCGCCGGCATTGTTGACGAAGTGGGCTGTGATAGGTAGCCAGATATTGCCGCTCCAGACGAACAGGTAACCAAGTATTCCGCCGAGTAAAAAGCGGGGATGAAACCGTAGAATTGGGCGTGCATGGCGCTGAATAAAAATGCTGCGACCCAGACGCTGAGGTGAATGTTCTTTGACCAGGTGGTGAAAATTCGTTGGACTACACCACGGAATACAAGCTCTTCGCCTATGGCGGGAATCAGGGCGATCATAATTAAGTTGATGATCAGATCAGCGGGCGTGTCCATTTTCAAAAACATTTTTGTGAGCTTGCCTGCCTCGTCTTCGGCGGCACGCATCCACTCTTCAACACCTTTTAAAAAGCCGGGAAGGTGCATCTGGGAATTTACTTCGCCTAAAAAATTGATGAGCGGCGTAATGGTGATCATACAAATTGCAATCAGAAAATAGGTCGCAGCTTTGGAGCGTTTTGTCAGACCTAAATATTCCAATGGCTTTTCACTGAACAAATAGGCGATCACAAATGGCGGGATCACAAAGGCTCCGAAAGCAAATATGGTCTGGATCAGACGGAAGATGGACAATGCCTGAGGCGTATTGTTCTGACCAAGGATGGATTGCAGTTCTGTCATCGTCAGACCATAAATCGCCGTACCTGCTACCATGCCGATCACAGTAAATAACACCGCAGACAGCAAAATAATGCCAACGGAGACCAAAAACTGAGAATAGGGGGTATTTTGCTGCCAGATTGCCTTCATCGTCTTTTTGATTAATTTTGTGGCCGCGAAGGTAGCGTTTCGCGGTGAATGTGGAGGGGTAGTTTTTTGGGAAGGTTTGCAGGTTGCAGGTTTGCAGGTTGCAGGTTCTGGACTTAGGCACCTACTAACGAATTTGAAAGGAGATACATATTACAAGATTTAATTATCATTATTCTAAAATGGTATTCATTTATTGAATTATGACAATCAAAATGATTAAAATAAAATAACAGTATCAACTTTGAATAAACTCTAAAGTAAACGCAGAACCTGAAACCTGCAAACCTGTGAACCTGGATAGCTTTAAACCTGCAAATCTGCAACAACCAAAAAATGACAAAGATCGCCGACATAGAATTAGGACCCTTCCCGCTTTTACTGGCGCCGATGGAAGACGTGTCGGATCCGCCATTCCGCTACCTCTGCAAAATGCTCGGGGCGGATATGATGTACACTGAATTCATATCGAGCGAAGGTCTGATCCGCGATGCGGCAAAGAGCAGAATTAAACTCGACATTTTTGAATATGAACGTCCGATCGGGATTCAGCTTTTTGGTGGTGAGATCGGATCAATGATAGAAGCGGCTCTCATTGCTGAAGCTGCTAAACCGAATCTGATCGATATCAATTACGGCTGTCCGGTGAAAGCTGTCGCTTGCAAAGGTGCAGGTGCTGCATTACTGCAAGACATACCGAAGATGGTGAAGATGACGGAAGAGATCGTGAAAGCTGTGAAGCTTCCGGTTACTGTAAAGACTCGTCTGGGTTGGGATGAAAATACTTTGAACATCGTTGAAGTTGCAGAACGTTTACAAGACATCGGTATCAAAGCGCTTTCAATTCACGGTCGTACCCGCAAACAAATGTATAAAGGTCCGGCGGAATGGGATCTTATCGGTAAAGTGAAAAATAATCCGCGCATTCACATTCCTATTTTTGGAAATGGTGATGTCGATACTCCGCAGAAAGCTGTCGAAATGAAAAACCGCTATGGTGTCGATGGTGTAATGATCGGTCGCGCAAGTATCGGTTATCCGTGGATCTTTAATGAGATCAAACATTTTATGGCGACGGGCGAAATGCTTCCGCAGCCAACAATAGAGCAACGCGTTGAAGTGTGTCGTACACATCTTACTAAATCCATCGAATGGAAAGGCCCGCGTCTTGGTATCAATGAAATGCGCAGACATTATTCAAATTATTTCAAAGGCATGGAGAATTTTAAAGAATACAGATTGCGAATGGTGACGGCGTTGACGGATGGGGATGTGAATGAGATTCTGGATGAGGTGTTGGGGAATTATTTGGGTGTAGCGGTTTGATTTGAAAACAAAGGTACAAATCTTGTAAAAGTCATTTAAGAGGCTCAAGTCAAGAAAAATCAGTGTTCTTGTGGGACCGTTTTATGTATGCCATTGGTCAGATTTTAATTTCAAATTATAAAACATTCATCATGCTGCATTCATGATATTTTCTCTAATTTTAATGGTACTAATTCTCACCTAAATCCTTGTCTCCATGAAAAAATCTGATATTAAAAAAATTCTTGTACCGGTTGATTTCTCTGATGCTTCGGATACAGCTGTTGCTGAAGCCGCGGGATTGGCTGTTCTTTTAAAATCTGAATTGGTTTTACTTCACGTCGTTGAAGACCGTGTGTATGCTGCCTCCGCTTTGGATACTGTTGAGGTGATCTTGCCGAATTTCGGCGCAATAAAAAAGAGATCGGCAAAAAAATGGCCGACTTACAAAAACACATTAACAAAAAGTATGAAATAAAATGCACCATTCATATTCTGAACGGCCATATTCACACTGAAATAAAAACGCTGGCGAAAAAGAAAAAAATTAATCTGATCGTCATGGGTACACATGGCGCTTCAGGATTCAAAGAATATTTTATCGGAAGTAATGCGCAACGTGTCGTTACGATCTCTGATGTTCCAGTTCTCACAACTCCGGTGAAAGCAAAGAAGATGAGTTTCAAAAATATTCTTATCCCGATCGACAACTCCATTCACAGTCGTGCGAAAGTAAATATTGCTCTCATCTTTGCAGATCTTTTCAATGCAAATATTCATCTCATCGGTTTACCGGGAACAAAAGATAAAACGGA
Source organism: Bacteroidota bacterium (assembly GCA_016711505.1). Taxonomy (NCBI): domain Bacteria; kingdom Pseudomonadati; phylum Bacteroidota; species Bacteroidota bacterium. Next base: position 11,889 of record JADJSV010000018.1, read on the forward strand.
AGTAAGTAAATTCAATATCAAATTAAAATCTGTTGAAAAACATATCGAAGATCAGGGCTTCTCTTATTCTTCTAAAATTGTTTCCGGAACTAATACTGCGGAGGCTGCATTATCGTATGCAACAAAAAATAAATGTGATCTCATCGTTATCAATACCGGACATGAATCAAAAACTACAGGTATGTTCATGGGTATGTTCTCGCAACAGATCGTGAATCATTCTAATGTTGCTGTACTTAGTTTTAAGCATCTGGATGGGGCGGTGAGTATTGATACGCCGGGCTTCGGTCTTTAAAGTTTAAACACTGAGAGCACTAAGATCACAATAAGAACACGGAAATATTGATTTATAATTTATAAATTCCGTGTTCTTATTGTGATCTTAGTGCCCTTAGTGTTAAATAATTTTTATTTCCCTTTATATTTTATCCTTCTCTCGGTTCAACTCCCGACGAAGCATCTTTAAATTCTTTCATTCCTTTCCCAACTCCACGCATCATTTCGGGAATCTTTTTTCCACCGAAGATGAGAAGAATTACAAAAGCGATGATTAGAATTTCATTCATTCCAAGCATTCCTAACAAGATTGAATTTATCATGATCTGATTTTTATACTGATTAACTTATTTTAAAATAAATGAATTGCACAGATCATGTCTGAGCAATTCATTTTATTTTTTTACATAATGAAAAGTCCTGCAATTGTATTAACAGTAGCTTCATCCAATGGTTCATCAAATGCTTCTCTTACCGATGCTGCACTTGCTGTTGTTACAGTCGTTGCATCAACTCCCCCTTGCATAACATTTTCTTCGCCATCATAAACAGGTTGTGTAGGCGAAGGTAAAGTGCCGCGATCATTTCCTGAGATCCATCCTTTGGCATTCGGATCCTGACCTAACGACATCCGCAAACGGCGAACCTGACTTGCATGTCGTGCTTCTACTGAGTGAATACGTAGTGCAGCATTCAACACTGTATCGCTGGCCATTAGATTCCCTGCCTGTCCTTTGTAAGCTCGTACTCCCGTATCTTCGAAAGCTTGTGCCAGTGCGAGGAAATCACCATACATACTGAACGGACTGAAATTTCCACCGGCAGTAAAATCAAACATTGGTTCTGCAACAGGAGTTCCTCCAACTGATGTAATTGCATCCTGAAGAAAAGTTACATGGGCAACTTCATGCTTTTTTATCTGCTGAAAAATCGCCAGATCAGCAGATGGAATAACACCTGATGCTACACCTCTTGTGTAATATTCTTTTTCAAGAAATTCAAGTGTGAGTGCAAAGTTCAGTACGCCGGGAATGTCCATCGTTCTGGCGAAAGAATTTTTTGGTAATGCTGCAAGTACAACAGCAGGAATTGCAGCAAGCGCTACTTTTGCTCCGATATCTCCGAAAAAACTCAGAGATTCCCTGCGGCTTGCAGGCTGATCTAACTTGGGACTATTGTCGCCGAAATTAAATGTATCTAATAATTTGAGAATATTCATATTTGATTTTTTAAGACGTTGGTAAATTAGCAGCACTCAGTGGTGTTACGAAATAAGTATTTGCAATTGCAATAACTTGCGGAGGAGTTCTTGAAGCATCAAGTCCTGATGAATCTACGATATCATCTCCTGCAAAATCTGCAGAATTCGGATTTAATAAATCACGGATCGCTGATGCATGACGGGCTTCAACAGATACAATCTTTCCTGCAACCAGCAAATAGTCAACATTGCTGATTAGATGTCCTGCGCCATTGTATGCAGAAACTCCCAGATCTTCGAATGCCTTTGCTGTTGCAAGTACACTTGCACGACTCGTAAAATTAACAGAGGATAAATTAATATTCAATGTTCCAATCGCTGCAGAACCTATTGCTGCTTTAAAAAAATCACGATGAGCGATCTCGTGCTGATAGATATCATTCAAGATATCTCTTTCCAGAGAAGTGCTGCCTGAAAAGAAGTTTGACGTTACTTGTCTGTAAAATTCCGCTTCCAGTTGTTCCAGTGCATAAGCATAGTTTAAAATTCCTACGTCTCCGCTGCCCAGGTCAATCGTATTAGAGGGTGGTGGTGTTACCATAGGTTCATCATCTTTTTTACATCCGGCCATAAATAAGGCTGCAGATGCAAGCGCTACTCCTGAAAATCCCAGAAAACTTCTTCTGGAAGTTGCACGGTTGATGAGAGCCGTTTCTTCAGGTGTTTGTTTGATCAGATCTTTTTCCATCATGATTGAATTAATTTTAAAATTGTGTCAGTTAATTCAACTTACGCCTCAATGATGGTCGGTGGTTTTGAAATAGAAGATCTTTAACGTTTGAGAAAATTTTTACCTATATTAAAAGTTGTGCCGCAGTGGTGGGAAATAAAAAAACAAATAAACACTCAGAGCACAAGTTCACAAGGAGAACACGGAATCTATTGTTTTGGTTTAAAATGTTTAAGGGGTTTAAGATGTTTCGCAACACTTTAAACCCCTTAAGAAAAAAACACGTAGAGCACAAGTTCACAATAAGAACACGGAATTATTGATTTTATAATTCCGTGATCTTATTGTGAACTTGTGCTCTTGTGTTTATTTTTTACCTGTTTTACTGAACTTGAATTCTTTGAGATTCAGTTCCGCCGTTCTCAGATTTGATGCTTAGTATATAAACACCTTTCGCAAGGTCAGCAACATTTATCTCCATTGAATTAAATTCCTTTGTTGCCGATATCGCATCTGAATAAACAATATTTCCAATCATATCAGTCAATGTAATTACATACTTCTGATCTGCTAATGAATTGAAAGAAATGGTCGCACTAGTAGAAGCCGGATTAGGATATACTTCGAATGACGTCGAATTCTCATCAACATTTTCAGAAGCAGATCTGCAGAATAGATTTACATTCACTCCCAATGCACCCGGCTGCGATGATCCGCAGGCATTGTTTGCATTAGCACGAATCACAACAGATGAGGAAAGAGCAGTGTTATAATTTACCAATGCTGTATTTCCACTTGGAGAAATTGATGCTCCGCCTGTTGCTGACCATGAATACGACGTTGCTCCGCTCACAGGTGAAATAGAATACGCAACACTCGATTGTGTTTTACAAACGGATGCCGGTCCTGAAATTACAGGTACTGCCGGACGTGCAGTAATTTTAAAACATCGCGCCGGTCCTTCTCCGCAACTGTTATTCGCAGTCACACAAATACTTCCTGTATTAGTAAACGTTCCTGTAAAATTCACAACAATTGATAGTCCGTTCGGTGCAGTTGATACAATTGAAACTCCTCCCGGTACTGTCCATGAATAAGATGTTGCACCTGCTACTGGTGCAATTGAATATGATACATTACTTGCACCACATACCGCCGTTCCTGGTCCGGTAATTCCGCCCGGTTGAGCAGGAGTTGATCGCACTGCAAATGTTCTTGCAAATGATCCACAGGAATTTGATGCAGTAATTGTTACTGTTCCACCATTCCATGTCGGACCAAAATTAAATGTTGCTGATGTTGTCGTAGCATTTGTTGTCTGACTACCTAAAGTTGCACCGCCAGTGATCGACCATGTGTATGTTGTTACTCCATTTACAACAGGCATTGAATACGTCGCAGAACCATTCGCACAAACAAACGATGGACCACTCACTGCATTTGAATGCGCAGGAATTCCTGTGATCGTCATACCTCTGACTGCACTTGAGCCGTTACAATTCACACCTCTTACTTGCAAAGATCCTTGCGTGAATCCCGCTGCTACTGTTAATTGAATTGTATTTGTTCCGATTCCACTTGTGATTGACAAGCCTGATCCGGTTACAACCCAGTTGTAACTCAAAGCATTCGCAGAATTTGTTGAGTAAGTATAAACTCCCGGTCCACATGCAACCGCAGGTCCTGTGATCACTGCAGGTTGTGAAGGATATGTTGTGATCACCGGTACATTCTGGCAACTCGACATGCTTGATCCGCATGCATTGTTTGCAGCAACACAAATAAATCCGCCATTGAATGAATTTGCAAATGCAACAGTGATTGAATTTGTTGTTGAAGACCCGGTTACTCCTGCCGGAAGTGTCCATGTATAACTTGTCGCTCCCGGAACAGCTGAAACTGAATAAACAATTCCTGATGTATTACGACATGCACCTTGTGCTCCACTGATTGCACCCGGTGTTCCAATCGATCCGCCTGATCCGGAAACTGCAACAGTCGCTGAACCTGTACATCCATTTGCATCTGTGAATGTAACTGAATATGGTCCCGCCACAAGTCCAGTTGCTGTTGATGTTGTCTGTCCATCTGACCATAAATAAGTATAGCTTCCTGTTCCCCCGCTTACAACTACCGATGCTGTTCCATCAGCAATTGAACAACCAGATGCAGCAGTGCTTGATGTTACGCCTTCAACTTTTGCTGGCTGCGTAAGTGTTACTGATGAAGAAGATGTACATCCATTTGCATCTGTTACCGAATAAGAAATTGTTCCTGCACCTTGATTGAATGTTCCTGTTCCGGAATAAGGTGCTGTTCCGCCTGTGGCAGATACATTCACATTAGTAGTTGCACCGAAACACAAAATAGTTCCACTTGCAATTGCATTTACATTCAATGCAGTTGGTTCTGTTATTGTAACTGATGTTGATGTTGAACATCCATTTGCATCAGACACTGTGAATGACCATGTACCTGCAGCACGTGTGAACGTACCTGTTCCTGAATATGGCGCTGTTCCGCCGGTTGCAGAAACGGTAACTGTTGATGATCCGCCGTTACAAAGTATCGGAGTTGCTGATGATGACGCTGCTACTGCAGTTGGTTCAGTAATAGTTATTGTTGTTGATGCCGAACAATTGTTTGCATCAGTTACGGTGAATGAATATGTTCCTGCAGTTCTTGTAAACGTTCCTGTTCCCGTGTATGGTGCTGTTCCACCTGTAGCAGATACAGTAACTGTTGCCGAACCTCCACTACATACTATTGCAGTTGATGATGACGATGCAATTACCGGTGTTGTTTCTGTTACAACAACAGAAGCTGTCGCTGTACAATTATTTGCATCCGTCACTGCTACAATATATGTTCCGCTGCTTGATGCTGTAATGCTTTGTGATGTTTCACCTGTACTCCATAAATATGAAACGCCTGCGGAAGAATTCAATACTACGCTTCCACCATCACAGAATGTTGTACTTCCTGCCGGTGTGATAGATGCAGTACAACCACTGCAATTTGTTACCTGAAGTGATTGCTCTATAGAATTAGTACAGCCGTTTCCATCTGAATAAGAATAGGTAATTGTAATTGTGCCCACTCCTGATACTCCCGGATCAAACATTCCGCCGCTTACTCCTGTTCCGGAATAACTTCCACCTGCAGGCGATCCTCCGGTCAATGCAAATGCTCCGTTCGTATTACATACGGAAGAAAATGGTGCCAGCGAAACTGCCGGAAGTGGATTCATTATTACAGTAGTTGATGACGATGTTGCAGAACATCCGTTAGCATTTGTCACTCTTACAGTATATGATCCGCTTGCTATAGCTGATATGGCTTGTGTTGTTGCTCCTGTATTCCACAAGTATGCATTAGCAGAAGTTGAAGTCAATGTAACACTACCACCCTGGCAGAATGTTGTTGGTCCACCGGCTGAAATTACCGGTGTTGCAGGTAAAGGATTTACAGTAACTGTTGTTCCTGCAGAAGATGCAGAGCATCCATTAGCATCAGAAATGGCAACAGAGAATGTACCTGAAGAGTTCACTGATATCGATTGCAATGTTGATCCGTTGCTCCACAAATAAGATGTTGCAGGAGTTGATGTAAGAGTAACACTTCCGCCCTGACAAAATGTTGTTGATGTACCTGCTGAAATTGTTGGAATAGCAGGAAGCGGGTTCACTGTGACTGTTGTTTCAGATGAAACAATGCTTTCACAGCCTGCTGCATTGAATGTTGTTACAGAATAATTTCCTCCTGATGAAACAACAATGCTTTGTGTTGTTGCTCCGGTACTCCACAAATAAGATGCGGCAGCGGATGAACTTAATGTTACACTTCCACCCTGACAAAATGTTGTCGTGCTTTGTGGAGTAATCGTCGGAGTTACCGGAGATGAAAAAGTAATGTCAGATGAAACATTATTACAAATTCCTGAAGCGCCAAATGAATAAGATCGTGCATAATATGTTCCCAGTCCCAGAGAACTGAAAGTTATTGTACCATTCGTTGTTTGCGGTGAGCCTGATGGTAATCCATCTTTATATAACTGAACTGTATAAGGAGCTAGTCCGCCGCTAATGTCGTATGTGATCGTTCCATTGCAACCTGCTTCCTGTGCTGAAGAAGTTATACTACTGTATTTGCGCACAGTTCCTGGTATGTTGCATTTAATCTGTATGCACCAAATGTTCCGAACCCCGGATCGATCAATAAGTAATAAACTCCAACAGAAAGTCCTGATAAACTGAATGTATTTGTTGCAGCATGAGCCGTTCCTGATAGAATTGGTGCTGCATTTGTGTCTGAATATAATCTGTAATTGATATATGGATAATCTGTATTGAAATGATTTTGTTCAAGGTCGAGATGCAGATCCATTGTTCCTGCTCCATCGTATCCGATCTTCCACCAATCGTATGTGTCTGTATTCAGATTATAATAAAATGCAATGTGTCCACCTGTATTTGTATTAGCCGGCAAAAGCGTTCCCTGTAAGGCAGAAGAATTATTTCCCGGAACTTCTGCAAGAAATGTCATTGGCTCAAATGAATTTGAAAGAGTATAAGATGTAAATTCTATATCATAAAAAGTTTTTATGCCAATATAATAAGTACCCGCTGCAAGATCATTTTTTGAAAAAGAAACAGACGAACTCGTATAACTTCCGGCAAGATATGTTGTGCCGTTGTTGTCATATAGTACTGCATAAACATTAGCTCCGTTCTGAGATGTAATTGTATATGTCAGTTTTCCATCAACAGGCAAAACTATTTTGTGGTAATCCGCTGTATCACGACTTTGATTTATGAAATAACCGATATGTCCGGTAACTGTAGAATTAATTACAATTGTATTTGCTGATGCGGCATCACTGTTAGGTTCGCTATCGTTTGTGAGCGGACTTGGAGTAAATACATTGCTGATCGTATAAGGAGCAAACTCCGTGTCATAAAACGTGTAGAACTTTAAATAAAAAGTTCCTGCCGCCAATCCGTTTTTAGAATAAGTATTAGTTGTTGTTGTATAAGAACCTGCGAGAAATGATATACCATTTCCATCATACAACATTGCATGCACATTCTGACCATTTGCTACTGCTAATGTCCATTCAAGTTTGCCGTCTGAAGGCAACGTTACCTTAAGCCAATCTGTTGTATCAACAGTTCCATTGTATCGATATCCTATATGACCTGTAGCGCTTCCGTTCAAAGGAAGAGTTCCTGCATTTGCAAAAACATTATTTGAACCGACATCAACGGGCTGAACAGGAACCACAAGATTATTCGTAAGTGAATATGAACTGAAACCATCTACATAGAAGGTCTGAACAAGAATATAGTACGTTCCCGGTGCAAGACCATCCTTTGAGTAATTCATTACCGTAGTTGTATAGCTTCCGGCAAGTAAAGTCACGGCGTCCCCATCAAATAACTGCGCATAAGTATTTTGTCCGTTATCAACAGTAAGTGTAACATTTAATCGTCCATCAGCATTCACATTCACTGCCCACCAGTCGTAGTTATCACGTGTACCATTATATCTATAACCAATCTGTCCTACCACTGAACCGTTCAGTGGAAAAGATGTTGCAGTTGCTGCGGTTTCATTTGGTTCCGGATCGGTTGAATAGGTAGGTGCTGTAAAAGTGTTGGACAATGTATAAGGAACGAATTGATTATCGTAAAAAGTATGTAAGCGTAGATAATAAGTACCTGCAGCCAAACCATTCGCTGTTTGTGTAAGAGTATTTGATGTAAAATTCCCCGTTATTAATGTTACACCATCACCGTTGATCAAATCTGCAAAAATAAGATTTCCGTTCTGACTCGAAATTGTCCAGGAAAGCTGACCGCTAACTGTTGTTGTTATTGTATACCAATCAAGAGTGTCTTTCTCATTATTGAAATAATAATGACAATGACCTGTTGTTGTTGAATTCAATGGAAAAGTATTTGCTGTTGCGAATGTGCCGTTAGGCTCTGCATCATTAGCAACCGGTGCAGGAGTAAATGATGGCGTAAGTGTATAATTTGAAATTTCACCGGGATAATAATTAACCATCTTTATGTAATAAGTTCCCTTTGCTATACCTGAAGCTGTACCCGATGAACTTCCATTCGTATAATTGCTGAAAAGAACAACCGTACCAAGTGTGTCGTAGATCTGACAATAAAGGTGAAAACCATTCGACCCCCAGTTAACCGTCAAAGCCCCATCTTCCGGAATGCTTACACGCCACCAGTCTTCTTCATGACCGAGGCCCGCAGAACCGTCAGCTGTATTGCCTAAAGTGATTGCTAATGATTGATTCCATATACCATTTGGTTCAACCTCCGTTCGTGCATTTGCATTACTAAATTTTAATAAGCAAAGCATACATAGTAAAAATATCTTTTTCATGAGATGTGTGTTTGTCTGACAAAGGTCAAGACCTCCAAACATCGCGGCAATACTCAGTTTGTAGTAAGGGGGGAGTACTTAGTTTGTAGTAGTGCTTCCCCTTTTTTTATTTAAAAGTTCATTCATTGATTTTTTTAAACACTAAGCTCACTAAGTTTTTGGCACAAGAGCACAAGTTTCAATTTTGTGTTCTTGTGACGATTTTTAGTGAACTTAGTGTTTTATTTTTCAAACATACGAGTTCAGTAAGGTCTTATCCTAAAGTAAAACTATAACCCCAAGCTTGATTGCCAATGGCGCTCCCGGCGTATAATGCAACTCCTCCACACTTTCAATTTCATTTTTTAAGCGGCTCTCTGTTGCAAACTGCGCTTCATTCCATTCTATGTTCAATAAATTTTCAACGGACAAACTGAATTTTGCTTTTTTGAATTTATAGGCGCATGACAGATCTAATAATGTATAACCTTTTGCAATGATGCTGTTATCTTCATTGGCAGGCCGGTCAGAAATGTGACGATAGCGAACTGATGATTCGAATATTTTTCCTGTGTAAGTTAATCCGCCGCTTGATGTTAGTGTTGGTGCAAGCGGAATATAAAAATCCTCGCTCAGTTCTTTGCCAAATTGTTTTTCAATAAATTGCCCACGACTGATGTTCAGATCTGCATCTGCCAGCAGGTTTTTTGACAGCTGATATCGTGCACTAATGTCAATACCTGATCTCCTGCTTGGTCCTTTCGATTCTGTTGAGCCGTCATCTCCGACATACACGAGTTCGTTCGACATATCCATCCACCAGATAGCTGCACTTAACACAAGACGTTTTGATAGTGTCATAACAGTACCAATCTCCGCGGCATCTGCCACCGGTAAAGTATGATTCGATTTATCCTGCACAACTGATCTTGCATCATTACTATGAAATCCTCGACCGGAGGCCGGACTGATAATTTGTTCCTGAATAATTCGTATGCAAAGAATCCGTAGGCAATTGATCCGCTACATCGAAAACAAAATAATCATAGCGCATACCGGTCTCTATCCGGAAAAAGTCACTGAAGCGAAATGTTTCATTGAGATAAACTGCCGAATTATTTTCCAGCACATTCGCCAGGGCTTTTGACTCCAGACGAGTTCTGTCTATTGTGTGCCATAGTTCATTCTGAATATCATCGGCACGATATGAAAGACCAATGGTAAGTTTGTTATTCATCTTTCCAAGCTTATGAAAAAATGAATACCGTGTATTTAATCCCTGAACACTTCTGTTATCATCTTGTTCGATTTCGTCTCCATTGATCGGGTCTTCGAGATAGAATGTAAAGTTGGAAAATAAACGAAAGCGATATTTAAATGAATACACCTGGGTTTCAAATTCACCGTTAGATGTTCTTTGAACGTATGCCAGGTTGAAATTTGTTCGCGAAGTATTGCCGCCTTCTGAATCATCGATGCTTCCGAAACGCGAAAGTCGTCCGGCCAAAACTTCGCGATCCGGAATTTGTCCCCGAAGCATTCCACGAAGAACTGAAAGTTGATAATGATAGTTTCAGGCTTGAATGATCATTCAGCTGAAAAAATTGTTTTCGAAAAAAGATTCACTTTGCGAAATCCTGCGGAGCATCAAGTAACCGCGGTTATTCAGAACATCTGCTGCTAAATAAGTTTTTACGTTTTCCGAATTGAACGGTGCTTTGAACATAGCAAGAACTCTTGGCACTGAAAGATTTCCAATCTCCGGAATAAATGTTTGTTCAAGTTTGATCAGATTGTTTTCTAATGTGTCTTTGGTAGAAAAACTAACCGCTGCGCCCGTGGCAAAATTTCCATACTGCGGTGAATAGGGTCCTTTGAAAACGTCCATCTCCCTACTGTTTCAGGAATCAGAAAATGCAGATCCATATAACCTTGTCCGTGTCCATGACTAACCATGTTCACCGGAATACCGTCAACATGAAGCCACATCCGTTCCGTGATCACAATCGAATCCACGGATGAAGATCTGTTCAGCCTTTCCACCACCTGCATGTTGTGCGATGAATAATCCAGGGACAAGTCTCAACATGTCCTGAGCCGAATTCTTCGGTCTGTTTTCAAAATCTATCGCCGATAAATGTTTCGAAGAAGCCGCACTCACCGGACGTTCGGCTGCAACGGAAACAGTTGGCAAACTGATCGATTTGACAATCATTCTTGTGTCAATGATTGTCGATTGATCTTTAATGATAGTCACTGTCCTGGTAAATGATTCATAGCCGAATTTTGAAAACGATACATCATATGTTGCTTCATTCAGATTTTGAATAACAAACTTGCCCCGTGCATCTGTATGAGTATGAATTTCTGTATCGTCAATTTTTATCAGAACATCAGAAATTGGTTCATCAGATATTGAGTCTTTCAATTGACCTGTCAATTCCTGAGCCGAACCATTCATGATTGTGTTAAGGATAATGAACAAAATTATGTACAATTTTTTCATGGGGATCTTATTAAATTCGGGGATTCTACTTTTTAAAATAATTTATAAGTTTTGGTTCAGCTAAAACTCTCATAGTCTGGCAACCGGTAATGGCTTGAGTTACTAAAACTGAAAATTGTTTCTGAAGATGTTTATCTATAGCTGTAAGAAGCCGTGAGAAGAATTCACTTTTTAACCAAATGAATCTGATACTACTTTAATTATTTGAACACCGTTCAACAACAAGTATCCCTGCAACTTTAAACACTAAACAATTTTCGCCAATCGAAAAACCAGCTATTCAATTAGAATTTAGGTGGCGGAATTAAAAGTCCAAGAAATCCTTCCAACGTATCCAGCGTTTTAAAGTGATTAAAAACAATTTTAGCTGACAAGAAAATTTGATCATCGCAGAACCTTCGTCAATACAGGCAAAAACAACATTGGAGGTGACCAATGATTCCGGGAGTGGTTTTGATTGCTTGTTTTTTTCATGCTGACGGGCAATGTCGTTTAGTGCAAAAAGTATATTCGTGCGTGGCGGTAAATTATTGAGTTTGCTATTCATTGCAATTTCGGATTGCTTCTGAACAAAATAGTTGATCATCGTCGGCAATACACCACCAACGGCGATCAACATCTGACTCACTAAAAGAATAATTGCAATTGATTTACGCATGACTTCTAAATACACCTGAAATAAATACGAACTTATAGATGATTAGGCCCGTTAGGGCCATAATCCTGTTCCTCGTGGACTCCAAGCGCGGCGGACACCCTTTAAGGGCGAACTCTTTAAAAACACAACTTTTTCGGCATCAAATGATGGTTCTTTTATATGATAAAATTTTTAACACTGAGATTACTGAATTATTAAAAACAAGAAGAGTTAATGATCATTATGAGACTATAGCTATCACATAGGCGTCACTTAATTTTTGTTGATATCTCTACAGGATGGCTTTATTCAGCTTTAGCTGACGGAGAAAAAAAGGAGTAATACTGCGGCTTGCCACTTTTTTCAATGGTATGATGGATTATGGTGTCATGAGCTAAACAGGCTACTACATTCTTTTTTAGTCCGTCAGCAAAGCTGACTGCAATAAAGTTGGCGCCAGTGCATTATTTTCGATATATATAAATAAATTTAATTTTACGTCTGTGCGATAGCTATCGGGACAAATGATACTTCGCTTCACTTGGCCCTTGTGCTGACTTTTAGTGATCTTAGTGTTGAGTTTTTTACCGGGCATTTATCCGTATCTTCGCACTATCAATGAAAAAGTCATTCTTAATTTTTTCTTGCTGTTTTCCGGATTGCTTTTCGCAAACGGAAAAACTACGTCTGTAAATTCATTGCAAAAGATGCTATTGTTAAAAACACCGACGACTTTTCAACGACTGCCGGAATCGTTTCCAATTTTCTTTCTGTATTCGAAGAAGGAATTATTCAACCGGGAACGGAATTGTCCATTCCACTTTTAATCCTGTAACGGACTGTTAATATTGGTTCATGTAATTCATCTGTCACAACACAGAATAAAATTAACAGGCAAAATCAGTTTCAATTTCTTATCACACCGTATGCTGATGTAAAACCTTCAACGGATCTACATGTTTTTCTGCGGGTGCTTCTTATCTGAGATTTTCCCTTTTCCTTTATTAATAAATCTGCTTTATCCGTTGCAAAGTTCGCTTGTAATGAATTTAGCTATTTCACTTATTTCAAAAATAAATATTTATGGAAAATAATATCGACCATCTGAATGATGGTGAAAAAAAATCCGGATTCGGAATGGTATTCTTGTGGGTTGGAATTGTAATTGTAGCACTTGTTGCTTTAAAATTACTTGTCTTCCCTGATTCAAAATAGTTTTTTCAGGAGGTTTGATTCAAGCCGCATGGAGAGTGTGCGGCTTGTTTTTTTAACTTAATGTCATCAAAATAACATTTAAAATCTATCGCTTGGTTTTAAACGCTGACTGAGCTTTCTTTTGAATTCTCTTTCCTGCTGCTTGAATATCAGGCAAATTTAATTTACCTTTTTCCAATTCCAATCTCTCCTTTTGCAAATTCAATTTGTCAATAAAATCAATGAACTCCAATTTACTTTTAGAGTCCAAAATTTGATTATTAATCAATTGATTGAAAAAATCAGAGAAAAATATAAGAAACTTTTCTCTCTTTAAAATATCTGACACGTCCGTAATATTCCGATCTAGGCTAAAAGAATTATAAATAATCTTAGACACTCTGTCAAATTCTGCCGGTTTAATTGCATTTTTCTGTTGTGCTTCTTTTATTGCCATTTTTAAATTTCCTCCATTGTTACCAACGTATAATCGTTCTCCTTTGTTACTGCTAAGATATTAAATCTTGTATTGGGAAGAAATAAAATTTCGAATTCATTTTGCGAATCAATGCCATATTTGCTAATTTCTTCGATTTCCTTGCCCGTTTTTGACACTATTCTGAACATTACATTTCCGCTAAATTGCATTGCAATTGAACGCATTTTACTTGTAGAAATAAACGGGTACTCAATAATTTCCATATTGTTTTCCAAGGCTTTTTTATACTTTTGTAATTCACTTTCTGTTAAGAAAACACCACGATAAACTAGACCTTCATAATTTGGTAGTTTCTCTAATGCTTGAGCCAATAATAAACCAAATTGGGTTTCGTTCTTGCCTTTTTTCTTTCTCAACTCTGTATTAACTTGGTCAAAACCATCATCGGAATATTTATATATTAACGCTTTTTCATACTTGTTAAGTTCGGAAACTCTTGAATTTCGCGCACTTCTTTCTATCTCCCTTAATTCAGCAGAAAGATTTTTTTCAACATAAGTTTTCGGTCGTATCAATCTTAAAGCCAAAATTTTTTCACAATTATAATTAATAATTTTATTGCTTCAATACAAAAATATTAATGTAACTCATTCACATGAATCGCCTTCAGAATTTTTTTATCAATATAAAAAGTTCCAAACGGAACTATACAGGCAATCAAAACCTTCATCGTTGTTCCCATGAATTTCCATTTTTGTTCAACACCAACCTGTAGAGCGTTAAAGACAAATAACAAAAACAACGCTCCATGTACCGGACCGATTGATTTTACCAGACTATGGTCGTCCATCCAGTATTTCATCGGAACAGCAATAAGTACAAGAAGCAAAAGCGAAGTCCCTTCCAGAAAACCAAGTAATCTGAGGCGTCCGACTGATGAGTTGAAATATTTTTTCATATATTATTCAATTATGATTAACAATATTTTTAATGACGTCTTTTTGAAATTAACTGCCCCCTATTTCCAAAAAACCATCTTCACCCCCAACAAAATAATGATCACTCCAAATGTCCGTTTCAATTGTTCCGGTGAAAGTGAAATTGCAATCTTACTTCCGAAAAAACTACCGATCACAAAACTCAGACAAAGTATTCCTGCAACTTTGAAATCTACCGCTCCGGTCTTATGATAATTGTAAACTGCCATAAATCCAATCGGCGGAAGCATCATCGCCAACGAAGTTCCCTGTGCTGCATGTTGTGTCATCCCTAAAAAATAAACCAGACACGGAACAACGATCAGTCCGCCCCCAATTCCAATAAAGCCACTGAAAATTCCCGCAAATACTCCTACGATCAGAATGATGATTACTGTTTCCATTTTTTTTCGGTTTGTACTGTTAAGTGTGTCCATGACTTTATTAAATTAAATGTTCTAAGTTATCAGGTTTGCAGGTTGCGAACCTGATAACCTGATAACCTGATAACCTGCAAACGATTTTACCGAGACAGTTCGCCTGCCAAATTATTTGTCAGCTGTTTTTTAATGTCTTTCAATTTCGGATAACGGGCAAGAAGAAACATCATCTTCGTAATAGCCGCCTCCGTTGTCATATCGCCACCGGATACAACTCCAATATTTTTCAATCCTATTCCTGTTTCATACTTGGTCTGATTGACCATTCCACCACTGCACTGAGAAATATTCAAAACTATAATTCCACTTTTAATTAATCGCTCAATACTGTCAAGAAACTTTTTTGTCGATGGCGCATTGCCGCTGCCAAATGTTTCCAGAACAATTCCACGCAAATTTTTTATTTCAGACAATGCATCAATTACACTTGGCGATAAACCCGGGAAAAGTTTCAACACTAAAACATGTTCGTTGAAACCACGGTTTATTTTGAATTTCTTTTTGGGTTTTGGTAAGATCATTCGTTCATCAAAAACCATTTCAACTCCCGCTTCCGCCAACACAGGAAAATTCAAAGACTGAAAAGCATCAAACTTACTCGACGTAAATTTCTCTGCTCTGTTTCCTCTGAATAACTGACTATTAAAATAAATACAAACTTCAGGAACCAATTTTTTGGATGCCGCTATTTCAATCGCTGTAATGAGATTTCTTTTTGCATCTGTACGGATCACTCCAAGCGGTAATTGCGAGCCGGTAAGTATAACCGGTTTCGACAAATTCTCCAGCATATAACTTAATGCAGAAGCTGTGTACGCCATCGTATCTGTCCCATGTAAAATCACAAATCCATCGTATTGCTGATACTTTTTTTCAATGATCGTTGCCAGTTCTTCCCAGAAATCCGGTTGCACATCAGACGAATCAATCGCTTTGTGCGATGCATGAAATGCAATATGACAATTCAAATGCTTCAACTCCGGAATCTGATCAGTGATCGTACGGAAGTTGAATGGAATCAACGTCCGCTTCTTATGATCACGGATCATTCCTATTGTTCCGCCTGTGTAAATTATTAGAACTTTTTTCTTCATCCGAAGATTTTACTTTAAAGATTATCTTTAACACTAAGTTCACTAAAATTCGTCACAAGAACACATACATCCACTTGTGCTCTTGTGCTAAAAACTTAGTGAACTTAGTGTTTTATTTTTTCACACACCAAACAACTTTTTTGAGTTTTCTGTTGTAACTCGCGCCACCTCCATCACCGAACATTTATAAATCTCCGATAACCTCTCCGCTACCTTTACTATATATGACGGTTCATTTCTTTTTCCTCTGTACGGAACCGGTGCAAGATAAGGTGCATCCGTTTCCAAAACGATGTGCTCTAGCGGAATGTTTTCAATCGCTTTATCAACGCCACTGTTTTTAAAAGTCACTACCCCACCTATTCCTAGCATAAACCCTAGATCAATTGCCTTCTTCGCCTGTTCTTCTGTTCCCGTGAAGCAATGAAAGATCCCTTGAGGGTGCTCTTTCTTTGTTTCAACTAACAAATCATATGTTACATCAAAAGAATCTCTCGTATGAATTACAATTGGCAGGTTTCTTTCATTGGCCATCTGGATCTGAAGCGAGAATGCTTCTTTCTGTTGCTCCAAAAAAGTTTTGTCCCAATATAAATCGATTCCAATCTCGCCGACTGCCACAAAACTTCTTTTATTCAGCCAGCTTTCGACCAGTTCAAGTTCCTGCTTCCAGTTCTCTTTTACATAACAAGGATGCAAGCCCATCATTGCAAAAGCTTTTCCCGGATACTTTTTTTCTAACGCCAGCATTGGTTCTATGCTGGTACTATCAATATTCGGCATAAAAAACCGTTGAACTCCCAAAACTCCCGCTTGATCTACCAATTGATCCCTGTCTGCATCGAATTCTTCCGCATAAAGATGGGTGTGCGTATCTGTAATAATCATCTTTTATATTATCGCTGTAAGTTTATCTTTGCACCTCTTTCAGTGCCTTCGGGCATAAAAGTAATAATTAATCGGCCTTCTTTCAGATGAAATTTCTTCTGCTTCGTTTCTCTTCAATCGGTGATATCGTGCTCACTTCTCCGGTGATCCGTTGTCTGAAAAAACAAGTTCCAAATGCTGAAATCCATTTTCTGACTAAAAAAAGTTTTGAGTCTGTTACAAGAAACAATCCTTATCTTTTTAAAACATTTCTATTCGAAAACAATGTTGAAGAGGTTCTGGATCTTCTTAAGATCGAGAAGTATGATGCTGTGATCGATCTGCATCATAATTTCCGGACACTAAAAGTAAAGCGCGCACTGGGTGTGCCTTCGCATTCATTCGATAAACTTAATATTCAAAAATGGCTGGCGGTAAATTTCAAAACGAAATCGCTGCCGGATAAACATATTGTAGATCGGTATCTTGAAACAGTTTCTTCTTATGGAGTAAAAAATGATGGCGAAGGGCTCGACTATTTTATTACTAATGATGATGAAAAAATAATTTCTACTCTTCCGCCGGCTTTTCAAAACGGATATATTGCCTGGGTGATTGGCGCAAAGCATGCTACCAAACAATTGCCTTTACTAAAGATGATTGAGATCGCGAAAAAAATTAAAATGCCTGTCATCTTACTTGGTGGTAAAGAAGATGTACAGCGAGGAATTGAAATTGTTTCGCAGTTTAGTGTTCCGGTAATTGATGGCAGTGGAAAATTTTCTCTGAATCAATCTGCAGCTATTGTAAAACATTCACATCATGTCATCTCCCACGACACCGGACTGATGCATATCGCTGCAGCATACAGAAAAAAAATTGTTTCTGTATGGGGAAATACAATTCCTGAATTCGGAATGTATCCTTATCTGCCAAAAGCTTTGCACGCTAACAACAAAATTTTTGAGATCCGAAATCTACCCTGCAGACCGTGCTCTAAGATCGGTTTTGACAAATGTCCCAGAGGGCATTTTAAGTGTATGAATCTACAGGATGTGGATGCTATAGCGAATGCATATATTGATAGTTAGGATTTCGACTCTGATTTTTTTTTAACACTAAGATCACTAAGTTTTTAGTACCACCACCATACCTATCGGGACAAGAGTGATTCATTTTTCATAAGTGCTCTTGTGACAAATTTTAGTGTTCTTAGTGTTAAAAAAAATTCGAAGGTATACTCTCTCCACTATAAAATCTCTATTCAAAAACAACCTTCTCCACCCTAACACTCCTATTCCCCTCATCAGCTATCCTCAAAAAATAAACTCCCGGAGCAATTGACTTTCTATCAATATAAAATTCCCCCGAAATAATTTTTTCACTCCTCAATTTTCTTCCATCAATTCCCATCAAAGTATAAGACCAGTCTTTTACATCGCTTATATTAAGTGTACATTTTATCCGGTCAATTGAAGGATTTGGAAAAATTTTGATCTGAAGATCTGAGTACTCAGGAATGCCCGGAGTAAGATTCCTGTAAACTATGTTTGTGTAACATCCCATCGCATCAACAATCCCATCGCTTGAATAGAATGCAATTCTTCCTGCTCCAAACCCTGAATCCAATCCAAAGGGCATAATAAAACTCTGACTGAACACACCATTGACCACATTTACACTTGTATAATACAATGTATCATCCCAAACATAAAAAGGACTCGGTACTCCCGGATTTCCGGTACTTGAAGAATCATTTCCTAAAGTCATATGAAGAGTTTTAGTATTGAACACTGTCATATCCATAAGACCATTATAAGATGACAACAATGAACCGTTGCTGTCACGGATCTCTCCTGAAATCTGTACCGCTTGGCCTGAACTCAAAGTGTCAGAATTTATCGAAGTTACCACTACCTCATTTTCCGGAAATAAAATTCTTACTGCCGGATCTCCCAGTAAACTGACTGAACGTATATACGGATCGACGGACACATCCTTCTTGGTATTTAAAAAAGCCTCACCCAGACTTGGCCATTTGCCGGAAGATCTTTCAAAGAGATTCTTATTCATCCTTGTTACAAAATTATTATTACTCGAAGAGTATGCTAATCGCGTAGGCGCTATACTGGCAATACAACCGCCCGCCTGATTAACTATTGCTGTACTTGCAGCAGAAGATACAAACGGATCATCAACCACATTAAAGGCTACTGTTCCGGCCAAAATCAAAGGAAGATTAGAAATGTTGGTGACACTATCAAGAAACTCATATTCCAGAATTCTTTCCTCTGCCCATCCTTGAGAATTACCATGACCCATGTATTGAATAACAGCACTACCTTGTTGAAACGCTTCCTGGATCTTCAGATTTGCGTCCGGATAAGTATCAGAATTCGTAATGGTATCATGATGCTGAATAAATTCATCAATATAAATTTTACAAATATTTAGTCCGCAGTCAAAACCTTCAATTCTATTTGCATGCATATCTGATTGAATTAAATGAATATTATAATCCTGATCATCGGCTACTGCAGTTACTTTTGTTCTCCAGATTCCAAAATCAGAACCAGAACTATATGCCATTATTTTATTTATAACCTGTGCTTCCGGCGAATTTCTAACAGGTAGTCTTCCAATTGCAAAGTCGGGAATTTCATTGGTGTAAAATTGCCCTTCGGATGAATCCATCAGAGTATAAAAATCATCCGTACAATACGTTTGTGTCTGATTAATAGAACCCGGTGATTCATGAATAGGAACGAAATTTTTTCCTTGCCCTAAAATATTTTTATAATCATAGGACGGCGACCCAAACATCAGAACATATTTTAATGAATCCGAAGGTGAACTCGCAGAATGATAAACTTGCCTGAAAAAATCACGGATCGCTACTACGTCCTGAGCTCCGGAACTATATTCATTATAGATCTGCTGTGGTATTACGACTAATGTTGAAAGATTATCATTTGTAAAATGATATTGCGCAAGTGTTGTTGCTTCATTTATAAATGATTCGTCCGTAACAATGATCATGTTTTGATTTACAATAGAATGTAAATTCTGATTTGGAACGCTTCCGATAAATGTTGGCCGTATAAAATTACTTCCATCAAACGCTATAAATTCACGAAGTGAATCCGCTGCTGAATTAAAACTGATCAATGGCCCGTTCACTGTGTAGAATTGATTTCTAACGTCACTGAATGAACTTACATCCCAGATTTTTATACCTGTATTTGCAATCAGATCATATTTTACAATTCTTCCCGGACCGGTTTTTCGGCTATCACGAAAACTTAAAGGTGAGTCATCAAAGATCAAATTGCAAATAGAGTTTATCTCAATATAATTTAACCAGCCTACTGCATTTGAATTTGATGATTGTAGTAGTAATCCTAAACTATCCACTGAGGAAGGGACATAAGCATATCTGCTGAAATTAACAAGTGATGCATAATTGTCCTGTGCAGTCGTTCCTACAGCAGGAATAGGTTGTAATGAGCTTGATCCATTGAATGAAAAAATGAGTGATCCTTGGCCGCTGGTATCTTTGCCGGCAAAACTTATATTAAAAGTTGTTGAATCTATTGGGCTGATATTTTTCAACATGACAGGGAAAAATATTGTTTGTCCTGAAATCACATTAAAATGTTCTCCATACCACTCTTGTCCTGAATGAAGAAAATTTATCTGCTCTGATTCATGAACTGCATGTCCTGTGTAAGTTGTAGTGCTATCAGTAAATGTTACCGGACTTTGCTGGTCTGTAATCCTTTTGCCTGGAACACTTCCAACTGTGAGAAAAAAATAAGTGCTGTCAGAATAATGATTTGTATTATGCTGAAAGCGCCATGAGCTTGTCGGACTTCCTGTTACTTTCCAGGTAATCTGAGAATGATTGTAAAAGAAAATTGTATCGCCTACATCGAAGATTCCATCTGATTCTCCATTGATTTCAATTGCCATTTCCTGAAGATCTTCCGGTCGCGGATCGCTGTTTAATAAAGGCAATTCTCCCGGACCATTTCCATAAAGTGAAATGTTTCTCGGATCAATTGTCGATACAGGAATTCCAAGAGCTACCAGATCATTATAAGTGATGATATG
The DNA here is from genome assembly GCA_016711505.1 of Bacteroidota bacterium. Taxonomy (NCBI): domain Bacteria; kingdom Pseudomonadati; phylum Bacteroidota; species Bacteroidota bacterium. The sequence continues at coordinate 32,750 of JADJSV010000018.1, forward strand.
AATTCCTGTTTCATAGGCCGAAAGCTTATACCAGTTACCGGTACTCAAAACTGAATTGCCTGCTTTCGTAATTGTACTAAAATTCAAAATTAAAGCAAGAATCAGCCCTGCTTTAAAAGCTAGTGCGTTTTTCATTGGTGCGTGTGGTTTAAAAAAGAATTAGAAAGAGTGTATGGAAAGTGGTTTTCCGTTTTTGGGAAACGTAAGATTAGAAGAAAAATTGTTGAAAAAAATAAAACACTAAGTTCACTAAGTTTTTAGCACAAGAGCACAAGTGTAGTTTTAAATAATCATGTGCTCCGCTATCAGGATTGTGACTATTTCAAAGTGAACTTAGTGTTAAAAAAATCAATGCCGTACATTCTCAAATTAACCACCTACTCGCTCACCAAAAACTTCCCAACCCTACTCCTGCCCCCATCCTTCATCTTAATTAAATACATATACATCCCGCCACTGAAATTTTCAGTTGCTATTTCAATTGTTCCACTAGTTGATGTAATTTCTTTTTTCATCATCAATTGACCAAATGAATTATAGACCACAAATGCATCACCGACATTCGCAAGATGAAAATTCACCACTGCTTTTTCTGTCGCCGGGTTTGGATAAGCCTGAGAAAGGAAAATGTTTAATGGCTTTGAAGTAACTCCCGTATTCGAACTCAATGTCTCTATTGAAAGGTCATCAAAATAAAATCCGTCGAATTCCGCAAACGCATCACTCACAAGTAAAAAACGAATCTTAATATTTTGTCCGATATAATCATTCAGACTCACCGTTTCTTTTACCCAATCAATTTGAGTTCCTTCATATGATGGCTCACCGAAGATCGTTCCCTCTGTTGATGGTTGTGTATATCTTCCGCACAATGGTGTCCATGTAATCCCGTTATCTGCCGAAGCCGACAATTGCACGTAGTCAAACCCTTTCTCCGTAATCCATTTTGCATCGAAAGTCAGCGACGCATTAATTACTCCTGACAAGTCAACATTGTTTGCAAGCACAATCTCATTAAAGCTACTTGGAAAATAATCGGAAAATGGAGAATCCGTAATTGATGTTGATGCTGAAACAAAAGACTCTGTCGTTGTATCCCAAAAAGATCCGCTGTTCCAGTTCGCAAGATTTGAACAATCATCTATAATGAGTGGCTGAGGTATGCCATAAGTCTGAATGATCGTATCACTTTCAGTGTATGAACCATTGTCACATGTTACGATATAAATAACCTGATCACCATTAGAAACTGTAGGATCAAGATTAAATGAAATCGAATCACGTGAAATCTGCAGCGATGTTACATTGGTATAAGTACGGGCCGATCCAACAGAAATAACATTTGCAGAAACCGGAGTGAGACTAACTGTAAAAGTTCCTGATGTGTCCAGACCGAGAACATTAAAATCATATGCAAAATAATTTCCAAGTTGTGCAATATTCAAGTCTTCGTTATGTGTGACTCTCGCATATTTAGTCGCAAGTTTCGGAAGCATTAGATTAGCATAGATATTATCATTTGCCAATGGAATGATCCTGTCCGGTGCTGGCCAAAATCCATCTGTCTGCAATCCAACTTCCGGAGTCCATGCAAAGATCTTTGGCTTTAATGATTGTTCACCATACATCCAGTCATCGGAATTTCCATTCACAACATAATTTACAGTTTGATTCGGCGGACCAACATGATAATTATTTTCCGCAGTCAAAGCATTTCCATAAATTGAATACTGCGCTGAATCGACCGGGTACAGATCAGGAATATAACCGAAAGGTTGAACAAGATGATTTCCATATGTATGATAGTTCAACGCATATTTAAACTCGTGTGCAATTGAAAAATTACTGATGGCCTGTGTTTCAGGTTCTGAAAATGGAGTTGTGCCTCTATAGGTTTCATCACTTGTAAGGGGCGATGAGCCTGTATCATCAAATCCCCAGAAGTAATCGTAATTTCTGTTCAGGTCAACACCAAACTCGCCATCCAGATTATCTCTTCTGTTCTTCCGCCACATACCACCACCATTAGGTGCTATCAACTGATTATACATATATCCATCAGGATTCAGACATGGTACAAAAAACATTTCTGTATTATTCACCAGCGATTGTATCGTAACGTCTGTGGAATAATTTTCTAATAAGTACCACATATAATAGATCAATTGCGATAATGATTCTGCTTCACGCGCATGGTGTACTGCTGTATAAAGTATTTCCGGTTCTGATTCATCAACTGTAGCATTGTCAGAAATTTTTACATAGTAGATTGGATTACCTTCAATAGTAAGGGTCGGATCGATCTGTTGTTTGACTGTGATCAAAGTCGGATAAAGCAAAGCCATCGAATCAATGATATTTATCATCTGGTCGTAAGAAAAGTATCCGCCCATTTCACCAAGATAGAAATGAGATGGCGTAGTATATGTCGGACCCGAGGATCCACATGTTGCACTACTTACTCTTTGTTGAGCAGAAGCAGATTGTTGAGCGCGCTCACGATAATATTTCTGAACGTCGTCAATAATTATTTCTGTCCGGAAGCCCCCTTTATTTATTCTGTCCAATTCGCCTTCGCTGAAATCTGAAACAAACCAAGTACCACGTTTATACTCGCCTTCCAGTAAGTCCACACCTAGTTTTGCAAGTTGCGTTGATGATTTCCCATCAAACCAGATCTTAACCTTCCGGTATTTTTGTTGTTGAGAAAATGAAGTTGATGAAATAATAATAAGCAATAAGAGAATACTGAAGATCTTTTTCATTTTACTGTGTGGATTATTCTAATTAGAAATAGTACTATGGCTTTATGCGGAACAAGATAAGAAATTGTCGAGTATGATAAACGTCAAGAAAAACATCTTATGAATCAATAATATAATAATTAAAATAAATAGCGCAGATTTTGACATTAACATGAGGTTTTTTTAAATTATTAATTCTACTCTCAATTCTCATTTTCATAACAAAATCTTATTCTTCTTTTGTATCCATAATAATGATTCTGCCAAAAGCCGCATGGGAAGCGGCTTTGCGGCTACTGCGAGAATCATTATCTCAATAAAAATATTCACTACTAAACATTCAAAACAATGATCAAGAAATTATTACTCACTGCGCTGCCAATTATTGCCTTCGCTTTTTTCACAAGCGAACAAATGAGCGACAATGGTAAAGCTGCAAAAACAGGTTCTCCTAATGAAGTTTACTGCGACGATTGTCACGGTGATTACTCACGCAACACTGGTGGAGGTTCAATTACAATTTCTTCACCTTCAATGACGGGTTTTCAATATACACCCGGACAAACTTATAATATGAGCGTAACCGTTTCTCGTTCGGCCAATAGTTTATTTGGTGTGGGCATTGAAGCATTAACATCTGCAAATCAAAATGCGGGAACATTAAATATTACAGATGGTGCATCTACTCAAATAAAAAGTGCAACTGCAGGTGGTGTTTCGCGCCGAAATATCGTACATACTTTAGATGGCGGTGCAACTGCAAATTCAAAAGTCTTCAACTTCAGCTGGACTGCTCCTGCTGCCGGTACGGGTAACGTTACCTTCTATTTCGCAGGTGTTGCCGGAGATGGCGATGGTAATGAAAGTGGTGATTATGTTTATTCAGGTACGCAATTGGTTTCGGAAGTAACTTGTTCCGCACCGGCTCAACCTGGCTCTATATCTGGTTCGGCAACTTTATGCAGCGGAACGTCTGCTACCTACTCTGTTGCTGCTGTGTCCGGAGCAACTACTTATACATGGAATTTACCTTCCGGCTGGACAGGAACATCAACAACTAATTCGATCAGCGTAACATCAGGAAGTTCTTCAGGAAATATTTCTGTTGCTGCCAACAATGCATGTGGTACAAGTATTGCTGCAACTCTTGCAGTAAGTGGAAGTACATATACTCTTTCATCAAGTATAACAAACATTTCTTGTAATGGCGGAACAAATGGTTCTGCTACAATTACACCTTCCGGTGGTACTGCTCCTTTCACTTATTCCTGGTCACCTTCCGGTGGCTCTGCCGCAACTGCTAATAATCTTGCTGCCGGAACTTATGTTGTAACTACAACAGATAATACCGGTTGTATCGCTACTAGTTCCGTTGTGATCACTCAGCCGGCAGCTATTGTTGCTTCAGCCGGAGCAAATCAATCTGTCTGCAATGGTAGCTCTGTAACTATCGGCGGTGCTCCTACTGCTTCAGGTGGTGCTGGTTCTTTTACATATTCATGGAATCCTGCAACCGGACTTGACAATGCAACATCTGCAAATCCAATTTGTACTGCCAGTGCTGCAACAAATTATGTTGTGACAGTTACAGATGCAAATGGATGTACCAACACTGCTGCTACTTCAGTAACGCTGGGTAGCTCTACTCCTGCAACTATCACTTTCAATGCAGGTGTGCTTGAAGCGTCTGCAGGAAATTCATACGAATGGTATTTCAACGGAAACTATATTCCCGGATCAAACACTCAGACCTATACACCTACTGCTGATGGAATATATGCTGTTGTAGTATATGATATTTCCGGTTGCGTTAGCGTTTCACCTGATTATACATATGTTCAGACAGGAATTACTAATAACGATCTGTCGACTGTATTCAACGTATATCCAAATCCGGCTTCGTCGTTAATATCATTCTTAATGAGTAATGCAGATAATAACGGAATCGTAAATCTTGTCGATATAACCGGCAGAATTGTTCTTACTCAAAAAGTTTATAGCGGAGTCAATACAATGGATGTTTCTTCTGTTGCGAATGGTTCTTATATTCTTCTTGTTAAAAATGGGGAGAAGAATGAATTGGGTCGAGTTATTGTAAGAAGAGACTAGATTTTTAAGACTAATAAGTTTTTTTAACACTAAGATCACTAAGTTTTTTTCTCAAGGGCACATTGTGTTCTTGTGACAAAAATTTAGTGATCTTAGTGTTTTATTTTTTACACAGATTTTTATTTCAACTATTCAAATAACTTCTTCAACTCCGTAGCCTCCGCAGGTTTCATTTTCCCTGCAAGTATCAACGATAATTGTCTGCGGCGAAGCGCACTGTCAAAACGCTGCTTTTCCTCATGCGTCTCAGGAACTAACTGCGGAACATTTATCGGATTCCCCAACTGATCAACTGCAACAAAAGTATATATAGCCTCATTGCATTTTATTTTCTGACCGGTTGCATTATTCTCTACCCACACATCAATAAAAACTTCCATTGACGAACTGAATGCACGTGAAACTTTTGCATGCAATGTTACTACTTCTCCTAATTTGATCGGCTGATTGAAACTTACATTGTTCACACTTGCTGTTACTACGATACGGCCACAATGACGGTGAGCTGCAATTGCTGCTGCAATATCCATCCAATGCAATAAACGGCCTCCCATTAAATTTCCAAGTGTATTGGTGTCGTTTGGTAAAACCAGTTCGGTATTTATAGTAAGTGAATCGTGGGGACTTTTCGGTTTTAAAGACATATTGTAAATATTAAAAAGGGCGTCACACAGAACGCCCTCAGATTATTTTATTCGTTTGAGATTGATCTCTCCGATAGGATTAACGATCAGCGGAACTTTTTCAATCGTTACACTACTTGTGTCAAGCCCGAATGCTCTTTCTTCCGAGAGTGAAACATGTTTGAAAAAGAAGTAAAAGTCCAGAATGATCTTTTCATAAAAAGGAAGTTCGTTCTCGTAGCTCAGGAATTTTTCCATCACAACAAAACGGAAATCTCCGATAAGATTCTTTCTTCCTAAAGATTCATAACGCGATGTAATGTCCACTTCGAAATTCTTCACCATGTCTTCGACAACTTTCCGGAACATAAGATTGATCCTTGGTTCAACACGGAAACCTAACCGGAAATCTATCCTGATGATATTTCCTTTTATCAGCTCTATCACTTTGTAGTCCATCGTATAGGGCTCATCCATTACATCAACGTGAACGAACCAATACATATCAGCTCGCTTAGGTTGTTTTTGTAAAATGGAATAGATGACCTTTGCCTCTATCTCGTCAGACATATTCGCACTCGTCAGATAAACAAGATGCGTTGCATATTTTGGAATAGAAAAATCGTGACTCAGGTCGCGTAATAAATTCAGATAGTCTTTCAGCTTTACAAATTCAACGAACCTGTTTCTGATCTTTCGGGCTGCATACCAACCCCACATCTGGAAGATCAATGCACTCGCTATCATAAGTGTCAACCAACCTCCATGCGGGAATTTGTCGAGGTTGGCAACAAGGAAGGCAAGTTCAACTGTCAGGAACAATACAAGTACAAAAATGATAAAGAAGATAGAAACTCGTCGCAGATACAAGTAGTATGACAACAACGTTGTTGTACTCAACATTGTTATGATGATGGCCAATCCATATGCGGCTTCCATCCCACTCGACTCTTTAAAGAACAATGTTATTCCTATACAACCTGCAAGCAAAACCCAGTTCACTGAGGGAACATACAATTGTCCGCGCATGTCGGTCGGATAAACGACTCTGACTTTCGGCCAGAAATTTAACCGGATGGCTTCGTTGATCAATGTAAACGATCCGCTGATCAATGCCTGACTGGCAACAATGGCTGCTGCTGTTGCAATAACAATTCCCGGAATGAGAAACCACTGTGGCATCATTTCGAAAAAAGGATTTTTCTCTTTCAATAAAGATCCTTCTCTCTCAAGTAGCCATGCTGCTTGTCCAAAGTAATTCAATAACAAAGATGTTTTTACAAATACCCAGGTGATTCGGATATTCTTTCGTCCACAATGTCCCAGATCACTGTACAACGCCTCCGCTCCTGTTGTACAGAGAAAGACTGCACCTAATAACCAGAATCCTCCCGGATACTGAGTGATGAGATGAATGGCATAATAGGGATTGAGCGATTTTAAAACATATGGATGGGCTGCCATATTATAAACTCCAAGCACTGCAATAGTCGAAAACCAAACGAACATCATCGGACCAAAAAATTGTCCTACGAATTTTGTTCCGAATTGCTGAATGAAAAATAATGCAGTAAGGATCGCTATTACAATCGGTACGGTAGGTATTTCCGGATTATAAATTCGAAGCCCTTCAATGGCGGAGGAAATCGAAATAGGCGGAGTAATGATTCCATCTGCTAACAATGCTGATCCACCAATTACTGCCGGCCAGATCAACCATTTTACTTTCGTTCGGCGAATTAATGCATACAGAGAAAAAATTCCACCTTCACCTTTATTGTCTGCACGCAAAGTAAGCATGACATACTTGAAAGTTGTTTGTATTGTAAGCGTCCAGAAGATACAAGAGATACCACCTAAGACAACTTCAGGATTGATTGGTTGTTTACCTACAATGGCTTTCATTACGTACAGTGGTGAAGTACCAATGTCTCCGTAAATGATTCCAAGTGTAACAAGCAGCATTGCTGCCGATACTTTATGGTCGTTGTGCTTACTCAAGCAAAAATTTATTGGGCGAGCAAAAGTAAAAAGATTTTTAAAGGTCTATGCGTTTTGATGGAATAAACTATTGGGGTTTTCCGACTTCGTTATTCGTCTTACGTCTTTCGCAAGAACCTGTACGAAAGACGAGAGATGAAAAACGAAAGACCAAATCCACAGACGAAAATTCACTAGCTTTGCATTATGCAAGCTCATTACGATGTAATTGTTGTTGGTGCCGGACATGCCGGATGCGAAGCTGCTGCTGCTGCTGCTAATATGGGATCAAAAGTTTTGTTGATCACTATGAATATGCAGACAATAGCGCAGATGTCGTGCAACCCTGCTATGGGCGGCATTGCTAAAGGTCAGATTGTGAGGGAGATAGACGCTATGGGCGGATATAGCGGAATTGTTTCCGATATTTCCATGATCCAGTTTCGTATGCTTAATCGCTCGAAAGGGCAGGCAATGTGGAGCCCACGAACGCAAAATGACAGAATGGTCTTTGCTACTGAATGGCGGAATATGCTGGAACAAACTCCGAATGTAGATTTCTGGCAAGACATGGTCAACTCGTTGATTATCAATGACGGACGGATTGCAGGAGTCAAAACCAGCATGGGAATTGAGTTTGGAGCCAAGTCTGTAGTTTTAACTAACGGAACTTTCCTGAATGGAATAATACATATCGGAGAAAAGAATTTTGGCGGCGGAAGAACCGGTGAAAAGGCTGCTACCGGTATAACAGAACAATTGGTTTCAATTGGATTTCAGAGTGGTAGAATGAAAACGGGAACACCTCCACGTATCGATGGACGATCTCTTGATTACACAAAGATGGAAGTTCAGGATGGTGATGTTATTCCCGGAAGATTTTCTTTCCTGGATACTCCTATTCCCGAAAAACAACGGTGCTGTTGGATCACTTATACTAATGATGCCGTTCACAATATTCTTAAAGAAGGCTTTGAGCAATCTCCTATGTTCACAGGAAGAATTCAAGGGATTGGTCCACGCTACTGTCCTTCTATTGAAGATAAGATAAATCGATTTGCTGATAAAGAAAGACATCAATTATTTGTTGAACCGGAAGGCTGGAATACTGTTGAAATCTATTTGAATGGATTCTCGACATCCTTACCTGAAGACGTTCAACTTCGTGCATTGAAAATGATTCCGGGCTTTGAAAAAGCTAAAATGTTTCGTCCCGGTTACGCTATAGAATACGATTACTTCCCGCCACAACAGTTGGGACTTACCCTTGAAACTAAACTGGTAAAGAATTTATTTTTTGCGGGACAGATTAATGGTACTACTGGCTACGAAGAAGCCGCTTGTCAGGGATTAATGGCCGGTATGAATGCGCACTTAAGTATTAATCAAAAGGAACCATTCATTTTAAAACGTTCAGAAGCTTATATCGGTGTTCTTATTGACGACCTTGTTACAAAAGGAACTGATGAACCTTACCGTATGTTTACTTCACGGGCTGAATTCAGAACACTGCTCCGACAAGATAATGCTGACGTTCGGTTAACACCGATCAGTAATAAATTAGGATTAGCTTCAGACGCTCGGTTAGAAAGAGTAGAAAAGAAAGTTGCCTATTGTGATGAACTTATTGATTTTATTAAGAACTATTCAGTATCACCTGAAGAAGTAAATGAAATGATGGCAGAAGCCGGAACTGATGAACTTCGCCAAAAAGTTAAACTTTCGGGCGTTCTTTTACGTCCGCAACTAAACATGGAATTGATTGCAGGTGCTGTTAAACCTTTGAGCGATTTTATTGATACAATTCCTGCTGATTTCAGGGCAGATGCCATAGAACAAGCCGAAATTTCAATGAAATATGAAGGTTACATAGGAAAAGAGAATGAAATAGTGCAAAAATTCAGTAAAATGGAAGAAATCTTCTTAAAAGAGGACTTCGACTACCATTCGCTGAATTCCTTGTCAATGGAAGCCAGAATAAAGTTATCGACCATTAAGCCTTCAACACTAGGACAAGCGTCCAGAATTAGCGGAATTTCGCCATCTGATATCTCGGTTTTAATGGTTTTTTTAAGCAGATAATTGCTTTAAAACCTCAATGTTTCACGTGGAACAATAATATATGCAAAATTTAGCCAATTGCCCACTTTGCGGTGGAACTGCCTTCAAAAAACTTATGGATTGCTTAGACTACACTGTTTCACGTGAAACGTTTTCTATCGTTCAATGTCCTGATTGTAGTTTTAAATTCACTAATCCCAGACCGTCGGAATCAGAGATAGGCCGGTATTATGAAAGCGAAGACTATGTAAGTCATAGCAATTCAACTAAGGGAATCGTAAATACCGTTTATCATTGGGTCAGGTCATATTCACTGAATGAAAAAGTAAAATTGATCAATAAGGAATATGCTTCAGGAAAACCTAAAGCAAATTCAGATACAAGAGCGTTACTAGATATTGGATGCGGCACGGGAGAATTTCTATCTGCTGCAGTAAAAAATGGTTGGAGCGGGAAAGGAATTGAACCTAGTGATAAAGCAAGGAAACAAGCAATTTCAAACCATAGGTTAGATGTGTCAAATCAAAATGGCATTTCAGATCTGCATAAAGAGTCATTTGATATCATTACAATGTGGCATGTATTAGAACACGTGCATACTTTGAATGAAAGAATAGGGGAGATTCATAATTTACTAAAAGAAGGAGGAAAGGCAATTATAGCGGTTCCTAATTGCGTTTCCCTGGATGCAGAAATCTATGGGGAGAATTGGGCGGCTTATGATGTTCCCAGACATTTATATCATTTTACCCCGATCACAATGAAAGCGATCTTTTCTAAATATGGTTTTAAATTTGTTCGTGCACTACCAATGAAGTTTGATAGTTTCTATGTTTCAATGCTTACAGAAAAAAATATTTCCGGGACAAACCATTTGTTTAAAGCCTTTACGAATGGATTGAAGTCTAACCTAAAAGCAAAAAATGACGCCGAAAAATTCTCCAGCGTCATTTACGTGTTTGTTAAGTAAATAATATTTTTACATAGACCGGCTATGACTTCATCCAGGTGAATTTAAAACAGGATCCTTCTCCAATCTTAGAAGTAACAATCACTTCTCCACCTTGCTGTTCAACAATCTTTTTTACGATCGTTAATCCAATTCCTGTACTTTCTACTTTATCCTTCGGAACCAAAGTCTGAAAAATTCCAAAGATCTTTACTAAGTGTTCTTCTTTAATTCCAATTCCATTATCAGTAACAGAAAATTCGAAATGAGTAGGGTAGTCCTGATGCTCTATTTTTATAATTGCATTCTCCTTTGTATTGTATTTGATACTGTTAGATATTAAGTTCTGAAAAACCTCATGAAGCTTAATTCTTTCTGCATGGATCTCCGGTAAATGGTCAGAAACCTCAAATCTGAAATTTGGTGGCGGACTTAATAAATCTATTATACTGACAACCAACTCTTTAGTTGAAAATGTTTCTTTTGTATCAGTAACATTGCCCATCCGGCTATAATGAAGAATTCCATCAATCAGACCTTGCAGTCTGCTTGTGCGGCTTTTCATCATATTCAGGATGTCAATCGCTTCCTGACGGGGTTTATCACCCAATTCTTCTTCCAGGAAGCTGGCCAGACTGGAAAGTCCACGTAGAGGTGCTTTTAAGTCGTGTGAGACGACGTACACAAACTCATCAAGCTGTTTGTTCGTTCGCTGCAACTTATCGTTAGCGGCCTTTAATTCCTTCTGCTGAAGAAACAACCGTTCGAATACATTAACTTTTGCTAAAACAATATTATAATCCAAAGGCTTATGCAGATAATCGACCGCACCTTCTTCATATCCCTGAATAGTGAATTTTTCATCTTTGCTTAAAGCTGTCACAAAAATGATGGAAACATCTTTCGTCCTCGAATTCTCTTTCAATAAACGAGCAACTTCAAATCCATCCATATCCGGCATTTGAACATCCAGAAGAATAAGTGCGATCTCATTCTCCAGTGCAAGCTTGAGTGCCTCATTTCCTGAAGTCGCTTTGATGATCGTTCGCGATCTGTTTTCAAGCATACTTTCTAAAGAAATAAGATTTTCAGGCCGGTCATCGACCAACAAAATTTTAATAGGGTGTAACATACTCAAACCATCTTTGGTGTCAGTAGTCGAAACTGTGTGTGTTAACATATTGATAATTGTGTGTGCCCCAATATTAATCAATCATAGAGCTTTGGTGATACTAATATTGTTTAAATCTTACACTTTGCTTAATATTATTTTCGCTCATCATTTAATCTTCTTTAAACAGCCAAACCCGCATCATGGAAAAAAGATTCTCCATATTAACAGGCTTTGAAATATAATCGGAAGCTCCACACTGAATACATTTCTCTTTATCGCCAACCATTGCTTTCGCAGTTAGTGCAAGAATAGGAGTGGACTTATACCTATCGATCTTTCTGATCTGTTGCATAGCCTCAAATCCATCCATCTCAGGCATCATGATATCCATCAGAATAATATCTACATCCTTATACTTTGCCAGTTTCTCAAGTGCGTCCCGTCCATTCGATGCAGGTATCACCCGCATTTTATTATTCTCAAGCAAATTCGTCAAAGCATAAATGTTACGCATATCATCATCTACCAAGAGCACTTGTTTTCCTGCAAGCATCTCTTCCATATAAACAGGCATGACCGGTTTGGCAACATCTTTAGGCTTCTCGATCGATGACAAAAAGTTACTTGTCTCTTTCATTAATTTATCGAGAGATTCGCCATCCTTGGAAACGATAGCATCTGATAATCCAATTAGCGTTTCATCATTCATAGAATCAATATCTGTTCCTGTAAATACAATGACAGGAATTAACATTGTAGAGGGAGATTCTTTAATTGACTTAAGCAATGCACAGCCTTCCTCTGAACCGTTTCCGAGATCAAGATCCAGGATAATACAATCAAATGAAATTTTTGATAAAAGATTCTGCGCTTCAGAAACCGTTTTTGCAATATGAACATCTGTGTTATTGTAATGAGAGGAAAGTAAATTCTTAATGATCTCCTGATGCAAACTCATGTCTTCAACAATCAATACATTTCTGATTGCATTACTCAGATTTTTATTCAGCGATGAGAATGCATCATCAAGATCTCTTTTGTCAAGTGGTTTTCTTAAGTAAGCTGTAGCACCAATGTCTTTAGCAGAAGCAATTCTGTTGAACTCAGAAAGGATATGCATCGGTATCTTTTCAAAACTTTTGTTTGACCGGATCTTCCCGATAATTGTACTCGATGTAACTCCGGAAATCTTTTCATCAATTATAATCGCAGCCGGTTTATACTTCTCGGCATAGGCCATAACTTCACCTTCTTCAATCGCTAAAATTGCTTTGTATTTCTTCTCATGCGCCATATCCAGTAAAACATTCGCATAGGTAATGTCACTTTCAACGATCAGCAATAGCTTATCAGTATCCTTAATGGAGTCTCTATCGTCCATCGGACGATAATTCATCATCGTTGTTCCTTTCGACTTGCCTTCTGTTTTCGGATCAGTTTGTTCTAGTGAAACAAAATTTTCGGGCAGATAAACATAGAACGTACTTCCGACATTCTGCTCACTGATCAATTGCATTTCACCACCTAACATGGAGACAAGCATTTTACTTATTGACAAACCCAATCCGGTACCACCATATTTACGACTTGTACTTCCATCGGCCTGTTGAAAAGCTTCAAAGATCAAAGCTTGCTTCTCTGAAGGAATACCGATACCTGTATCCGAAACCGAGAATTCAATTATGTCTTTTTGTCCGCGCAAAGACGCATTGGAAAAAAGTGTTCCCTTGTTCGGACGTTTTATCCTTAAAATAATTTTTCCTTTTGCCGGTGTAAACTTAAATGCATTTCCCAGAAGATTTTTAATGATCTGCTCAAGTCTAACTTTATCGGTGTAAATAGATTCGGGCAATTCACTATGGTTCTCTATCTCAAAATCGATCTCTCTTTCATTGGCCACTTCTGTGAACAATGATCGAAGATCCGATTTTATCAGCTGAATACTTGCCTGCTCAGGATGTAGTTCAATTTTCCCGGCTTCTATTTTTGAAAGATCCAGAATGTCATTGATCAGCACCAACAAATCATTTCCTGATTTATGAATTACACGTGCGTATTCGGCTTGCTTATCGCTCAGGTTTTTATCCTTATTTTCAGAAAGCAATTTTGCCAATATCAAAACACTGTTTAAAGGTGTTCGCAATTCATGAGACATGTTCGCCAAAAATTCAGATTTATATCTGTTGTTTAGCTCCAGTTCTTTTGCTTTAATACTGATTGCTTCACGCGCCTGTTCCAGAATTTCATTTTTGTGTTCAAGCTCGCGTGCTTTCCCTTTCATTTCAATATTTCCCTGCTTTAATTCTTCTTCTGATGCCTGCAATAATCTCGACTGATTCGAAAGCTCTTCATTCGTAAGAAGCAACTCTTCCTCCTGAGCCTTCAATAATGCAGCCTGTAATCTTGTTTCTTCAAGAAGCCGTTTAGTAAGCGTATTGGAAATTACAGAAGAAAGTGTTGACCCGATAGTTTCACCTATACTCTTAACAAAACCTATTTCAAATGACTGAAATGAATTAAAACCGGCTAACTCAACAGCTCCATAAACTTTATCGTGATGCTTTAATGGAATGATCAAAACATGAGAAGCCGGCATACTGCCAAGTCCGCTTCCAATAATTGTGTAACTGCTTGGCACATCCTGCAGGTAAATTACTTCGCCGTCCTTTATTGCCTGCCCGATTAATCCTTCACCATAATCCAGAATATTTCTGGCTTTAACTTTATTGTGCATTCCATAACTTCCATGTAAAACGATCTTACTTTCAGTTCCTGCATTTATATCTTCCAATAAATAAAGTCCGCCATGAAAAGCATTAAGATACTTTACCATCGTAGAAATAACAGCATCGGAAAGCTTGTTTATGTCATCCGTATTTTCTCTGAGAACTTCATTGATCTTTTCTGAACGAGAGGAAACCCAGTTTCTCTGGCGATTATCTTCATCGGCGCTCCGCAAATTTGCCTGCATTTGAATCAAGGCATTACCAAGTTCATCATTTTCACTCAAAGGCTGATAATCTGTTGCAAGATTACCATCACCAATTGCATGGGCAAAATGAGTTGTCTTTTTCAAACTTCCGGCAAGCGTACTTACGGCTTCTGTCATTTGTCCGACAGCATTGTTACGTTGCATCAGCTTTACTTCGGGAATTTCTCCTCGGGCCATCTGTACGATAATATTCTTGAGCTTCATTGTAGGAACAATGATGTGATTTGACATATAAAACGCCGCAATCAAAATTACCACTACAATGAGAATGGCAATTCCCAATACACTCCACATCAATGTGCGTGAACTCGACAACATTTCCGTGTGCATCAGATCAGCATTCGATTTCTTTTTTTGAATCAACCGGTTTAGTTGACTTATAATATTTGTTGTCTGTGGTAATATCTGGTTTTCAATAATTCCTTCCGCTTGAAATTTCTTTGCAGCATCTTCATAATCGTCGAAATTTATCAGGGTCCGCATCAATTCACTTTGTGCTACCATGCATTTTTCAAATTCAGCAAAAACATATTTCATCGAATCAATTTCTTCTTTGTCTTTCCAGCTCGACATCAGATTACTGATTTCACCTTTGAGTGTCGGATATTCCACTTCATGGATCATTCGTAATTTGCCTTTGTCTTCCTTGTTACTTTGCAGATAAACCCAATTGGTCGAGTACATTTTCGATTTCGTGATCAATAGGTTCATGTTCTCGAGTGATTGCAAAGAAGGGACATCCACGACCATGATCCTGCTGGTGGCATCCTGATTTCTCGAAATATTTATTGTACTATAAATGGCATTAAATACAGAAATACTTATTACGATTATAAATACAATGTAAATTTCGAAATCAATTTTATAAGATTTATTCTTCATATCGTGTGTGATTAATTGTGAACTGCTGATGCCAGTTCCATCAACTTAGAGGAAATTTTAATTCCGTTATTTTTTACCGAGCTCATATTTATTTCAAAACGGATTTTATTGTTCTGATTAAACAAATTGATTCCCGAATTTCTTGTCTTACATCTGTCGTCTTCTGAAATAACAAGAACCCCTTTACCTGAATGTTTTCTGATTCTTTGATCGACCTTATTGTTATCAGTATTTGAAATAAAAATTACCTGGAAGCCGCTTGCATTACTATCGTCTGCCTGCTTTATCTCAACTTTCTGGCCATCTGCTGAACGTTGTGCTGCAAGAATTGTCAGTGCATCAAACATCTCTGATTCTCCTACAATACCAATTCTGATGACAGGCTTATTATTTTCAATAGGCCACTCAACATACTTAATGAAATTCAACAGAAACATCGCCTTGATCCGGTATTCGTTTCCGTCAGGAACGGCATCGGAGCGATGACACGATATAACCAGCAGGATGCTTAAAAGCACCTGACGGATAAAACGTGATATGTTGTTTCTCAAATTCAACTTTCTTCTTACTTATTTTTTAATTAAACTATAATTCAGTCGTATCTGTAACTCTCTTCCGCCACCGGGTAATGGTGCATGGTCGCCGTTGTATGGCTGAATATAAATTACGTCTTCATCCAGCAGATTGAATATTCCAAATTGCGCTGTTAAACCTTTTGTGAAAAAATTGTCTGCTGAAACATTCGCATTTACATAAATTGTCTCCGGGTGTATAGTTACCAGGTCGCCTTTACTCCTCGATATTGAATACCTCTTAGAATTAAAAGTAAGAGAAGGTGACAAAGTAATTGCGGAACCGATATTCCAGTTGCTGATAATATTTAATTTGTGTGCAGGAAATGCCAGATTTAAATTTTCGCCATTCTTCGGATTATATTCTTCGGCAACCTTGTGTCCTTCTGTGGTATAAAATGAATAATTGATCATAGCAAACCACTTGTTGGCTTTCCATTTATAGTCCAGCTCAATACCCCGAGTTCCTGCACGACCTTCGTTTTTATACATCTCCATACTTGTTCCGGGATCATAAGAAAATATGATCGGGTCTTTTGTAGTAATGTCATAAATATTGGTCGTCAGATATGAATTTCTGCCAAGCCTGACACCGCCTTCCAGCTCCATCACATATGTGTATTCCGGTTTGATTGACCAGTTCAGATTGATGTTCTCAACAGATGGTGCACGATAACCAATCCCATACAAAGTTTTCACGTGAAACTTTTCCCATGTCTTTGTTATACCAATCCGCGGTACAAAAGAAGTTCCATAATATTTGTTGTAAGAAATTCTGCTACCTAAAGTAAAGTTTACAATTTTTGTCTTGGCCAGAGCCTGAACGTTTCCGCCGTAATTATAGTTTTCAAATTTCTTGTTGCCATCAGTAAATGTTGAACCCTCAAGTCGGTTTGTTGCTAACAATGTTGTATACTGAATTCCGCCTGTGATATTCACTTTTTTCGAAGGGTCTATTGCATAATTTAAATATGCCTGATTCTTATTGCTTGTAACATCATACGGTTCAAAAGTATCACCCGAAGAATCATCATTATAGTACCAGGGATGTTCGAATTTAATTTTTACACCAGGTGTAAACTTCCATTTTCCGATATTGTATTCAACTTTTGCATTTATTGCAGAATTAAAAAAGCGGCTTCTGTATGCTTGCGAATAGACTTCGTCATATCCATCTCTCTGAAGTATTTTATAATTATCACAAAATGCAATGATGCTGAATTTACGATATGAATAATCAACCCGATATTGTTCAGAGTTCATCGCTGACAGATTTTGCAGAGAATAGGCATTGCCGTAATTGTCAATGTAATCTCTGTCACTTCTGATAAATTTGCTTTGATATGTTGAAATTGCAAGATGTGAATTGGTCCATTTCTTTCCGAATGCAGCAGAAACTCCACTTGAAGCATGCGCAGAACTGTAAGATGAGTATTGTGCATCAACTAAAACACCGTCGAGGTCGTTGTTTACTGTGATCACATTTATAACTGCATATTCTGCATATCCACCATAAATAGCAGAACCGGGACCACGAATAATTTCAATGCGTTTAATCTGACCGACAGGATAGTGTCCGCCAAACTGAAGTGTAGAGTAGAGGTCTTCATTCATTTCAAGACCATCCCATAACATGAGAACTTTGCCTTCATGTGCCCAGTTTCCCCGGACACCTATTCCTACTATCCCTTCTACATCGACACCAAAATCAAATCCGGGAATTAATTGCAATACCTGCATCAAATCCCTCGCTCCTGACTTTAAAATCTCATCTCTTGTAACAACCGTTACAATCCCCGATGACTCTCTTCCTATTTCGGGCTGATCTGAAACCACAGAAACGCTGACATTCATAAGCTGTTCCAATGACATCTTATAAAACGGTACCGAATCTGTTAACGCTCCTTCACCCTCTGCTAAAGCAATATTTGCGCAGAAAAGGCAGAATAATATTAATTTGAATTTTCGCATATGAATAACTTCTCCAATGGAATTAATGCCATTGTCCAAAATTATTATACACGGTAAGTGAAAGGATGTTTATTAATGAAATTTATAGAGGGTCTCATACCTTACAACTGTAAGATTTTACCAAAAATTAAAAATAATTCCGGCTGTATTTATTGACGTCTACTTCATTGCCGTCTGCTTTAGCTGACGGAAGAAAAAATGATTTTTATTGTTTCAAAATAACAGACTTCCACTCATGTTCCTTATTCGTTACCCTGACAAAATAAGCTCCCTGAGCAAGCAGTGTAAGATCCAGTTTCCAGATAGCACCTGACAGATTATGTTTTTCTGTTTTCGAAATTAAAACCTGTCCAACAAGATCTATCAATTGAATTGAAATTTCACCGTTAACTGATCTGTCAGATTGAATAAATAATTCATTGGTTGCCGGATTCGGATAAATTATAAAACTCAACGGATCCAACAATTCATTTACTCCAACTAAAGAAACATGTGAAACAACAGAAACAGATGTACAACCATTAGCATTCGTTATCTCTACTGAATATGGTCCAGATAAAGTTGCTGTATATTGCTGATTGTTTGCACCGGATATCGGAATGCTATTGTAATACCATTGATAACTCACCGCCGATGTCGATGTTAAAACATTACCGCTTTGTGTAAATGTTGGCTGTGCCGGCATTGCAGACACACTGATGAATGAAGTAACAGTAAGCGTGTCCGATCCGGAAGTATTACTGGCAATAAGTGTAACAGGATAAACTCCTGATGTGGAATAACAGATGTTTGTCGGTGATTCCAAGGTTGAAGTAGAAGGTGTTCCACCGGGAAACTGCCACGACCAGCTAACAGAATTAAGTGACAGGTCTACAAATGAAATGCAACTGCCTCCGCAAAGACTTGTATCGCTGCTGACGAAAGATGCTTGAGGTTTTGCATTACAATCTACAACATGTATCAATGCTGATTGAGTTGATGTTCCCGTACATGAGCCATTCGAAACCGTAAGCGTTACGGAATAATTTCCAATTGTATTATAACAAACTGAATTCAGATTTCTTGCAATCGAAGCAGATGGATTACCGCCCGTTAATTGCCATTGCCAGTTTGTATTTGTTCCCGGAGTAAGATCTGTGTATGCAACACAATCGCCCGGACAAACAGAAGTTCTTGAAGCTGAAAAAGCCGGCTGCGGTGTACTCTTTATAATTACCATTGATGCTGCATACTTAGATGCTGAACATCCTTCCGCCGAAGTAGCCGTTAATAGAACGCTATAAGTACCTTCAACTGCATACAGATGCGACGGAGAAACAACTGTCGATGTGTTGCCATCACCAAAGTTCCAGGCATAAGTGGCTGCACCTGTCGTTGAATTATTGAAGTTAATAGTTATACTATCACATGCACTTATTGTTGAAGAAGCAAAATTAACTGCCGGGTTTGGATTTACATTTACTGTTATCGTTGTGTCATCAGTACAGTTTGCGGAGATGGCACTCAATGTTACGTTGTAAGTTCCCGGAGAAGTGTAGAAATGCGAAGGTGAAGAAACAGATGATGTAAGACCATCATCAAAACTCCAGTTGTAGGATGTGATCACACCGCCATTCATAGTTGAAGCATTCTGGAAGTGAACGCTGTCGTATAAACAAACATCACTTGTGCTGAATGATGAAAGCGGTGAAGCATAAACATTGATCAGAGAATTCTGAACCAGTGTATCTGCACAACTTCCCTGACTGGCAATGAGAGAAACAGTATATGTACCCGGAAGGTTATATTGGTGTATTGGATTTACTGCATTTGAAACAGGACTTCCATCACCGAAATTCCAGATGTAAGAAGGAGACCCTGTGGTATTGTTTGTAAAAGTCACACTCTGATTTCCGCAGAACGTTGTTGCATCAGGTGTGAATGCTACAACCGGTCCGGCAGATACAGTTACTGAAATTGTTGTATCATCAACACAATGCGGAGTAATGATTGAAAGGAGCACATTGTATGTTCCCGCTGCAGTATAATAATGTGGCGAAGAAATTTGTGAAGAGAAATTTCCATCTCCATAATTCCAGGTATAATTCGTGATCGGTTCACCATTGCCGCTCGATAAATTTGTGAACCTAACCGTGTCTCCGATACAAACATTCGCAGTTGTGAAAGAACTTAGAGGTGCATTATAAACTGTTAAATAATTTGTCCTTACAAGCGTATCGGAACACGAGCCTTGTGAAGCAATCAATGAAACAGTATATGTTCCTGCCGAAGCATAAGTATGAGTTGGTGACGCAGTTGATGATGTTGGTGAACCGTCACCAAAGTTCCACGTGTAACTTGGTGAACCTGTCGTTGTATTTATGAAAGATGCATTCAATGGTCCACAAGAAGTAAGAGTTGGAGTGCTGAAATCAACAACCGGTCCCGGTGAAACTGTTACTGTTATCGTTGTATCATCAACACAATGCGCAGTTATAATTGAAAGTAAAACATTGTAGGTTCCTGCAGCAGTGTAGTAATGTGACTGAGAAAACTGCGATGAAAAATTTCCATCGCCATAATTCCAGGTGTAATTCGTGATCGGCTCACCATTTCCATTCGACAAATTTGTAAATCTGACACTGTCGCCTAAACATACATTGTTTGTAGAAAATGAACTTATAGGAGCATTGTAAATTGTAATATAGTTTGTGCGAACCAGGGTATCTGAACACGACCCTTGAGATGCAATTAATGTTACAGTGTAAGTTCCTATTGCAGAATAAACATGTGTTGGAGTTGCTGCCGAAGAAGCAGGTGAGCCGTCACCAAAATTCCAGGTATATGTTGGCGAACCCGTTGTTGTATTTGTAAATGTCGTTGAGAGCGAACCACAACCTGTTAATGCAGGTGCGCTGAAATTTACTAATGGTCCCGGTGATACTGTTACAGTGATCGTTGTATCATCAGTACAATTTGCTGTTGATACGATCAGATTAACGTCATAGGTTCCGGCTGCTGTATAAAAATGTGGTGCTGTAACGGTTGATGAATTTCCATCATCATAGTTCCACGTGACACCGGTAATAGGGTCACCGTTTCCTGTAGAAAGATTTGTAAATCTTACCGAGTCACCGAGACAAACTGATGCTGTAGAAAATGAACTGGTAGGAACTGTGCCGACTGAAATGTAATTTGTTCTGATCAGCGTATCAATGCAACTTCCCTGACCTGCAATGAGAGTAACAGTATATGTACCCGTCGATGAATAAGTATGACTTGGATTTGCTGTACTACTCAGCGGACTTCCGTCGCCAAAATTCCAGCTATAAATTGTAGTACCTGTTGTAGTATTGGTAAAATTGGTTGTCAGACTTCCACAACCATTTAGTGCTGACGCTGCAAAATTTACAACAGGGCCGGATAAAATATTTACCGTAATAGTCGTATCGTCTGTACACCCATTTGCTACGACAGAAAGATGAACATCATATGTTCCGGGCGATGTGTATAAATGCGATTGAGTTGTTCCTGAAGCTGATGTTATAACAGTACCGTCATCAAAGTCCCAGGTGTAGGATGTAATTGTTCCCGATGATGCATTTGTAAATCGAATGCTGTCGCCAAGACAAGCTGATGTAACACTGCTGGTGAAAGATGCATTCGGACCTGCTCCAACCTGAATGTAATTGGTTCTTGTCAATGTGTCTGCACATGATCCTTGTGTAGCAATTAAAGTAACTGTAAAAGTTCCTGTTGTTGAATAAATGTGAGACGGTGTTGCGCCCGTTGTGAATGGACTTCCATCACCAAAATTCCAGGAATATACCGGAGCCCCTGTAGTGGTATTGGAAAATGTAACCAATAGTGGTGCACAACCTGTTGTGGTTAGTGTAGAAAAATTAACCACCGGTGCCGGACTTACTGTTATTGCAATTGTGGTATCGTCAGAACAGAATACAGATGAAGTAGTGAGCACGACATTGAATGTAGATGCAGTGGTAAAAGTATGTGTCGGACTAGCTGTGCCGGAAGCAGGACTTCCATCACCGAAATTCCAGGAGTAACTGTTTATCGTTGATCCGTTACCAACCGATAGATTATTGAATGAAGCAACATCACCCAGACAAATAGTTGATGGTGCTGAAAAGGATGCAGTAGGAACAGGCCTTACGTTGATAATGTATGGTAGAGTAGCTGTTGTTGTACATCCACTATTTGATGCCGTAAGCGTTACTGTATATAATCCGTTTGTAGCGTAAAGATGTGTCGGAGCAACGGCAGATGACAATGGACTTCCATCACCGAAATTCCATGAATAAGATGTTGCACTGCTTGTGGTATTTGTGAAATCTACATTGTATGGCGCACATCCGAATGTGTCAACTGTAGCAAAGTTCACAGTAGGTGCTGAGAGAACTGTTACAGACTGAGTTGCACTTGCAGTACAACCACTATTATCGGTAACAGTCAGAGTAACTGTATATGAATTCGAAGATGAATAGGTATAAGACGGATTTTGAGATGATGATGTTCCTGATCCATCTCCAAAATCCCAGTCCCAGCTTGCAATGGATCCTGAAGAAGCTGTTCCGGTTCCTGTAAAGTTTGTTGCACTTCCACTACAAACAGCGGAGGCAGAAATTGAAGCTGTAACTTGCGAAACCTGAACCTGAACAGGGAAACGTGTTGCGCCCGGACAAGCAGAAACATAATAAGTAATTTGTCCGCTGCTAAGTACAGGTGTTGTAAATGTTGTTCCGCTTCCAAGAAGTGTTCCGCCTACAGCCTGATTGAACCATGCAAACGTTGTTCCCGGAGGAACTGTGCCTGTTGTAGAAAATGAAAGTGTTGTTGAAGTTCCCGGACAGATGTAAACCGTAGAAGTAATTATGTGAAATGTATTTGTTTGTTGCGAAGGCATACCGGCACCACCTTTGGTAGCCCCGTTAGCTGGGAATTCAGATAAACTGCTTCCGTTTGTTGTACCATTATTTCCGCCATTTGCATTGCGGGTAATTGCACCACTGGATGCTGCAATATAACCACCGCCGCCACCACCTCCCGGTCCTTCAGTTTCTGATTCAAAAATAGCGACGCTCTGATTTCCGCCATTTCCGCCATTAGCATTTGCTGTAACACCGGAGATCAGTCCCGTTGCATCTAAAAATATTGTTCCGCCACCGCCACCACCGCCGGCACCATCTGTACCGGAACTGTTGGTTGAAATTCCATTATCGCCGTTTGAATTGATCTGACCACTACCTGAAATTGTGCTGTAACAAAGGAGATAAATTATACCGCCACCATTTCCACCGGCACCACCATAATTATTGTTTTGGTCACCGGCACCACCGCCTCCGCCCATAAAAATCTTTCCTGTTGAATAGTCAAGTGGATGGCCTCCTCTTCCGCCATTCTCCCTTCTTATATCTCCGCCCCAGATTGCATTTGTCGGTCCCTGAACCAGTGCATTCTGGTTACTTGCTGAAAAAGAATATCCGCCCTTCCCTCCACCTGATGAATTCGATGAAGCAAAGCCACTGTATTCTAAATTCCATGCATTTGCCCAGGATGCATTTGATACATCCGGTACTCCTCTTCCTGTCCAACCAAGTGTACCGCAATTGCCACCGCCACCGCCACCGGCATTGTGAGCATTCGCACCACCTCCGCCATTCAATGGCGCTCCTTTACAATATCTTCCAGACATACCATCATAGTCAGATGTATTTCCACCAATACCTTCGCCTTTTTCTGCTCCGAAAGTGCTGAGATTAAAAACATAATTCTGTATGCCATAATCAGTATTATTCTCGCCTGCATTTTGTCCGGCCCTGAAGCCTTTGCCAGTAGCATTAATTGTTCCGCCACTGTTAACTGTTATTCCATTTACAACTTCAAGGATCAATACACCACCTGTGCTTCCATTCCAAGGCGGACATGTCATAGATCCGCCTGACCCAACTGTTAATGTAGTTAAACGTGGAACACGTACAACTTGTGTTCTGCCTGATGATGAATAACTATTCTTTAACTGACAGGCTGTTGTTATCTGAGTTGATGATGGCACATCAGCCACTTCAAGAAATTCAAAGTTTCCGCAATTACCGTAAGAGATCAAACTGCCGTATGTCGTGTCATTAGCAGTTGTCATTGATGCACCTTGCATCTGAATGATGAAAATTAAATCGCCCGCAGCAAGTGGAGAACCAAGTGTTGCATTTAAAACACTTGATGCTACATTGAGGTTATTTGTTCCTGAAGATGCATCTGAGGTTAAAGTAGTGTAATCGTTAAGAATACTTGTGGTGCTTGTAGTCAAAGCGCCATTCTTTCCCATTTGAGCTTTGAGCAAAAAAGGAGTTAAAATAAAAGCAAAAAGAAGTGCGTACCGGACAAAAGTTCTTCCCGATATAAATTGGTTCATTGGGGTGTGGACATTAACTTATTACAAAAGTACAAAAAGCCCGTGCCATTAGGTACTTAATTTGCTGAATTACCATACATTATCTGTTAATAATTACAGATTTCAGACAAAAGCTCTATTCCCAACGGAAAAAACGCACAGCAGCAGCATAAACTACGACTCCCCAAAGCACTAAAATCAGTATTTGAGTGGAGATATCGGCCAATCCTGCCCCTTCAAAGGCTACCCGTCGTAAGGCATCGTTCAGATATGTTAAGGGCAGAACATTGCTGATCACCTGCAGCCATTTCGGAAAAGCATCGATTGGAAAAAAAGTTCCGCAAAGGAGAAATTGAGGCAATGTAATAATGTTGGCTATCGGAGGAATCACATTTTCAGATTTTGCAATCCCTGAAACTACAAATCCAAATCCCATAAAAACAATTAATCCAAGTGCCGATAAAAGTAACATCACAATTGCTGTCCATAGTCCGTGTATCAATGTGAATCCAAAAACAAAATGTCCTATAAATAGAATTACTGATGATCCCAGCAATTGAAAAACAAGACGACTTAGTGCTTCTCCTAAAATAATATATGGCCTTTTTATCGGAGTGGCAAAGAACCGTTTCAATACCATTGTTTGTCGCAGAGAATAAAACACAAACGCTGTTCCAAAAACTGCTGCACTTAAAATAGAAAATCCAAGCTGACCGGGTAAAATGAAATCGATCATTTTATATTCTCTTCCGGTGACTTTCGTTTCACGCAGTTCTGTGGGTCTTGTAGTTTCACGTGCAACTGCTATCGTGCTGCTATCAATAGAGCGGGAAACATTTTTATAGTATTCTAAATTTTGTTTGTCGACTAAATTTGTGATCAGCGAACGAACAAACATTCCTTTCTCCCGTGAAGCCTGTGAAGTAATAATTTCTACTGCTTCCAAACCTGTTTCATCGGTATGGTCAAATTTCAAAATAGCATCTACCCTTCCTCTGTTCAGTCGTTCATTCAATTCAACAGTTGAAAGATTCTGCTTAAGTGCAATACCGGGTGAACTAATGAACGAATGATAAATTGTTCCCGTTGTGTCGCTTTCAGGATCAATACCAACTTCCATTTTTATACTATTGCCATTGATAAAACCAAAAGCAACAATAAACACCAACGGAAATGCAATGCTGAATATAACTGCAGAAGGATTTCTGATTATCGAACGAAAACTTGCTATTGCAATAGCCTTCATCGCGCGGATCTGACTGTATTTTTTATTCTGCTCCATTATTGATCCCTCCATTCATAACCGGTGAGCGATAAAAATACATCTTCCAGATTGGCACTCTTCACTTCCTTCTTTCTTTCAAAACCGGAAGCGATCAGATTATCAATTAATTTTTCAGGCGAGTCGATTGAAATAATTTTTCCTTTTTCTATAATGGCCACACGGTCACAAAGAATTTCCGCTTCGTCCATGTAGTGAGTTGTGATCACCACTGTTGTTCCTTTCGACCGGATCTCCTTGATCAGATCCCATAAATTTCTGCGTGCCTGGGGATCAAGTCCTGTTGTAGGTTCGTCGAGGAAAACGATTTTAGGCTTATTGATCAATGTTGTTGCAATAGAAAACCGTTGCTTTTGTCCGCCCGACAGTTCTTTGTATTTTGATTTGCCTCTCGTCTCCAATCCGACTAATGAAAGCATCTCAAAGTTATTGATTGATGTATTGTATAAACCGGCAAAAAGGTCCAGTAATTCATTCAACATTAAATTCGGATAATAATTCGCAGCCTGAAGTTGTACTCCAATAATTTGTTTGATCGAATTTGGATCTGCATCCAGTGAAATACCATCAACCACTACAGATCCGGATGTTTTCTCCCTCAGTGTTTCTATGATTTCAAGAGTAGTCGTTTTCCCGGCACCATTGGGACCTAACAATCCGAAGATCTCTCCCTCCATCACTGAAAAGCTGATGCCATTGACAGCCTCAATCTCCTTATAGTGTTTTACTAAATCTTTAACTGCAATAATTTCGGATCTGACCACCGGCAAATTTTTATGCGAAACTATTGTATTTTTTTTGATGTACGGGGAAATTTAAGGTTGAAGTTCAGAATAAGGGACTTAAGGTCTTGGGGTCAAGGGTCAAAGGTCAAGGGTCAGGTTTTAGTGCTTAGTCGAAGTATTAATCGGCAATTTGAAGTTTGCAGAAATAATTAATCTTCGGTTAGGTAGAGATTAAGGGGTTTAAAGTGTTTAAGGTGTGAGACAAAACACACCTTAAACTCATTAAACACTTTAAATCATTTTAAACTCAAATTAAAAAAGGTCAAGCCCAAACACTATGTAGCATTTGACCCTTGACCTTTAACCCTTGACCTAATAAGCGACCTGCTAAACAAATTCAACCTGCTCATCAAATTGTCCTTATAGCTTTTACCAATCGGTATTCTGTTACCGTCTATGATACATGCATTTTCTTCCAATGCATTAATTTTTTCTAATTGTACAATGTAAGAACGATGAACACGTGCAAAGTTCAATTGCGGAAGTTTACTTTCAATGTCTTTCATTGAACTATGCAGAATGAACTGTTCTTTCGAACTTGTTTTTATGATAACATAATTATCCAACGCTTCAATCCAAAGAATATCCTGAAAATTCACTTTCACAAAACGTGAGTCTTTCTTTACGAAGAAACTGTTGTTTGCATAAATATTCTCAAGGAAGTTGAATAGATTTTTATCTGTTGTTGTTTCCTGAACTGCATCACGACGACCGGGTGAGGTCATAACAAAAGCACAGCCATTAATTTTATTATTTACGGTAAGGATAGGAAATGTATTTACTGATACTTTTTGTTCAGCTGCACCATTTGATACGGGAACTTCTGCATCACCGTCTTTCTTGTTTGTGTCGCCGATAACAGAATGTGCAAGCGTTTTAAATACATTGCGGGTATCCTGATTGCAATTCTTCATTGCAATGGAGATATCTTTTCCAAGAGCTTCCTGCTTCAGACAACCGGTAAGTGTTTCAGCCATCTTGTTCATGAAAATCACTTTCTCATTTGAGTCGGTAATGATAACGGCAACTTCCAGACTATCCAATGCAGCTGCAAATCGATTTCCTTTGTTTTGCATCTCAAGATCCTTGGTATATTTATAAAAAGCGATCTCTATTGCTGTACGAATATCATCTTCTTCAAAAGGTTTGATGATATAGCCATAAGGCTCCGTTAATTTAGCGCGTTCTAAAGTTGTTTTATCGGAAAAGGCCGTAAGAAATATAAACGGAATCTGATAGTGCTGATGAATCTGTTCGGCAACCTGAATTCCATCGATCTCGCTGCTCTTCAAATTGATGTCGAGCAATAAAATATCCGGGTTCAGTTTCTCGATTGAATCAAGTGCCTTTTTTCCATTGGCAAACGGATCAAAAGCTTCGTAGCCGAGCTTCTTTAAAATTCGTTGAATGTCTTTTGCAACGATGATCTCGTCCTCAACAATCATTATTTTTAATGCTGCCATAGTAGTTTTTCTAGTTAACTAAAACCTGAAAATAGTGTTTATAATTAGCCGTTATGGCGGGGATACGTAAAAGATACTTCGAAAGTTGTACCTTTTTCACGTGAAACCTTCAATTCCCCGTCCAGTTGACTGGTTAGTGCTTGAATTAATTGCATTCCAAGTGTTTCCGACTTTTCAAAATCAACATTTTCCGGTAATCCGATTCCTGAATCGGACATCTTCAAAATAACTTTTTTCGCCTCTTTTCTCAGATTGATCTCAATGTCTCCCGTCGAACTACCCGGGAATGCATATTTATAGGAATTGGAAACGACTTCATTCACCAGTAAACCGCAAGGCATTGCTGTGTCCATATCAAGACCAACGTGGTCGCCGGTAACTTTAACATCGATACGTTCCGTTTTGTCGCCGTAGGATTGGTATAGGTACTGACATAGTTTTGAAGCATATTCTCCAAAATCTATTTCCGTCAGTTCTTCAGCCTGATAAAATTTTTCATGAACCAAAGCCATTGAACGTACACGATTCTGTCCATCCTGAACTGCCTTCAGTGTATCTTCGTCTTTAATGTATCCACTCTGAAGATTCAATAAACTGATGATGATCTGTAAATTATTTTTTACGCGATGATGGATCTCTTTCAGCAAAACATCTTTTTCTTTCAAAGAAGCTTCAATTACGTTCTGCATATTTTTTGTTGTGGTAAAATCGGTATCAACGACAACGATCTTCTTCACAATTCCATCTTCTCCATAAATAGGAGTAAGGGTAGATGAAAGCCAGATGTTCTTCAGATTATGAGTCGTAACGTTACTCTGAAAGATCTTCGAATGCTTATTTTCAATTGCATCTTTTATCTCTGCATCAACATTACTGTACACATTTATCTCGGAAAGTTTTTTTCCTATAACCGTTTCCTTTTGCATTCCAATCAAACGGATAAATCCATCATTGACCCATTCTATTTCTCCGGTTGAATCTGCAATTATAACTGAGTTATCAGTCCGGCTGGCAACAAGTGATAGTTTTTCCAATTCAAGATTCTTCTCTCGCAATTGTCTGGTTTTAACTTCTACTCGTTCCTCTAAAAGTTTTCTGGTCCGGCGAAAGGTGCTGCTCCTCAAACGGAAATAAACGTAGATCGTCCCCATAAACATCAGGAAACTAATGAGTATGAGTATGACGTCGCGCCAAAAGGGGGTTATTTCCATTCTGATATCAATAAATAATTCTGTTTTTACTTCAGAATGAATAAAAAGTTCACTTAACCAAGGGATTTTATAATTGCAGAATATCTAAAACCGTCCTATAAAATTTACAGGCTTACTGATCGCGCCTGTTTTATTTTGTCAGAACTATTTTTGTCAGGAAAAAATCGTCTTTGATTTTTCTTACAACAAACATTTCATTTTCGGGTCGACTGACAAACGAACTCCAGGGTAGGAGCAGATCAACATTTTTCGGTCCGGTTTTGGGGATCAATATTTTTCTGGAAACCTTATCCTGACCAAGTTTAGTATAGATTACACCAGCTTCATCGAGTTTACCTGTTTTCAATGGTTTCATATCATCCGGCGACTTACTTATATTTTCAGGTAATTCATTATAAATAAAATATGTTTCATTATCACGACAAAGTGAAGTAAACCCAATGAATTTAAAAGCATCGACTGAAGAATATTGTTGCTTCTTTATTTTATGAATTTCTGTAACATTAAAAGACGAATCCATGTCAACAGTAAATATGTTTCCCATATCATATTCCTTGCTAACAGTAATGCCATAAACTTTTTGAAGAATTTCAAGCCGGCTTTCAAAAAGGAATCGTTTTCCCTTGTTTGTCAACGGTAGACAATCTGTTAAAAAGCAAGATCGTAACGAAAACCCTTCGGATTTTTCAAGAGTGTCTTTAGCTGTCTTGAATGGAACAACCCTTTCGCTTACGAGTTTGTGGGTTTTCATATTCATTCTCAAAATATATATTCCTCTCGCAAGAAAATTCTGTTGCTCCAAAGAATATGGAGTTGCTAGTAAAACTGTTTCATCTGAATCATAATATAATTCAAATTCATTTATTAAAAATACATTCTTTTCTGCCGGAAGTTTCAGGTCAATTTTAAAAACACTATCGGTATTGTTGGCATACACCTGAAGCTGCCATTGTACATTCCTCTTTCTTCTTCTGTCGCGGCTGACCAAATAAACATTGCCATCCACATCGTTACGAAGTGACCCATAATAGATCTTATCTGCTTCAAACTTAAATTCCTCCGTCGAAAGTATCTTTCCTGAATAACTGATCCGGTTAATTCTTAGTTTTAGAGAATCCTTTTCAACATTATATGAATAAGATAAAATTTCGCTTTTGTCCTTATTCTCCGTTATATAAAACCGGCTGTATTTTTTTCTGTCAAACCCATACGAATCATCTATAAATTTCGCTTCACCAAATTTTTTACCGTCGCTGCTGAATGTAATCATTTCCAGTTTCTCAGTAAATCGCCAATTCTGATAGAAAGAATAGAAAATTATAATCGTATCGTTCCTTACAAAATAATCTCTCAGATAATATTTTACTGAGTCTATTGGCGGCAGCGGTATGCGAACAGTACTTATTATTTTCAGTGAATCTGTATCGTAAGTAGTCAGGTAATAATTGTTATCTTTTCCATTAAAAGTATAAAGGTTCTGTCCTTGAGAACCTATAATTTTAAAATTCTCGTCGTCAAAATTTTTTATTGGGGGGCCGGTAAAATAATTAACCTCCTGTGCATGGCTTATTGCAGAAGTCAAAAAAAACAACAGTAAAAAATAATATTTAATTCTATTTTTCTGCATATCATTTAAAAATACTCTCTTCATTTATCCAAATAAAAAAGCGGCACCCGAAGGAGCCGCTTTTCAAAATGTATTTTTTATCAAAACTTCGCATTCTTAGCCCCATACCAGAAATAAATTCCGACACCTACAGCCATCCATGCCATCAGTCGTAACCATGTATCAAATGGTAATGATGCCATCATAAATACACAGAACAATACTCCTAAAATTGGAACCAATGGTACCATAGGAGTTTTAAATACCCGTGGTGCATCCGGTTGAGTTTTTCGTAAAACCAATACTCCAATACAAACGAGAACGAAAGCGAAGAGTGTTCCTATACTTGTCATCTCACCGACAACACGTGCAGGAATAAATGCAGCAAACAAACTAACGAATACTGCAAACAGTAAGTTTGATTTGTGAGGTGTTTTAAACTTCGGATGTATTCTACAGAATACAGGTGGAAGCAGACCGTCTTTCGACATAGAGAAGAACACACGGGATTGTCCTAGTAACATAACAAGTATCACAGAAGAATAACCCGCAAGAATAGCAAGTATGATCGCTTGCTTTAACCATTCATACGGAGTATGCTCAATGGCAACTGCAACCGGGGCAATTCCGTCTTGTCCCTGAAATTCTGTGTAATGCGCTAAACCTGTCATTACGTGTGCAAACAAAATATATAAGACCGTACATATTGCCAGCGAGACTAAAATACCTATAGGCATATCCTTCTTCGGATTCTTTGCTTCCTGGGCAGCAGTAGAAACTGCATCAAAACCAATGTAAGCGAAGAAAATAATTCCGGCAGCCCTGACAATTCCACTCCATCCGAATTCACCGAAGTTGCCGGTGTTTGCAGGAATGTATGGTGTGTAGTTTGCAGTGTCAATATAATTCCATCCTAGTCCGATAAAGATCAGAACGACGGCAACTTTTAATCCTACGATCACGCCATTTATTCTTGACGACTCCTGAGTTCCTCTGACGAGGATCAAAGACATTAAAACAACTATGAAAACTGCAGGCAGGTTCATAATTCCTGTAACGATCGATCCGTCGGCCATGGTGACTGAATCCCATGGCGACATGGTCATCTGTGGCGAGAGGTGAACATTATAGTGTTCGAAAAATTTTACAAGATACCTGGACCAACTAATGGAAACAGTAGCTGCTCCTACTGCATATTCAAGTACAAGATCCCATCCGATGATCCATGCAATGAATCTTCCCATGGTTGCATAAGAGTACGTGTATGCAGATCCTGCAACGGGAATCATCGATGCGAACTCTGCATAACATAATCCTGCAAAGGCACATGCAACTGCTGCAATAACAAATGAAATCGTAACGGCCGGTCCGGCATTATGCGCTGCGGCACCACCGGTTATGCTGAAAAGTCCGGCGCCAATGATGGCACCTATTCCCAACATAACTAATTGTGTTGGGCCTAGTGTTCTCTTGAGTGTGTGTTCTCCGGTTTCGTCTGCTTCTGCAAAAAGTACTGATAACGACTTTTTGTTAAAGTGCTTTGATGCCATAGTGAGTGGTTAATTCTGTGAGGTTGCAATGTATATAAAAACGGATTAGGATTCAAGGATTCAAGGATTTTAGGATTAGGGGACTGGAATAATGGATTATAGGAATTGGCAGAAAATTAAAAGACCTCCCGAAATATTTCGGGAGGTCTTTTTTTACTTAAATTAATTTATATTTTATTTGCCTTTCGGTAGTTTGCCGTCAATCTGATCGATCTGGATCTGGATCTTTTTCTTCTCTTCCGGTTCGGCGATCAGATCCAGTTTTTTTCTCAGATAAAATTTCGCCCGTTCATTATCCTTTCTTATAAGTAAATAATACGATGCCATATAACTGTAAGCTCTAATAAGACCGCTTTGATACTTGGAAATGTTAACAGAGTCCGAATCTGCAATTTGAATATACTTATCATAGAATGGTTTTGCCAGACTATCTTTTCCTGTACTGTCGATGTTACTGCTAACATCTGCTCTCCACAACCACCCACCGGCATATGTTGGAGTTATTTCATTTACTTTCATAAATGCTGAATCAGCAGAATGATATTGTCCAATGAAATAATTTGCTCGACCCAACAAGTAATAATCGGCAACTTTTATATCTTTT
The DNA here is from genome assembly GCA_016711505.1 of Bacteroidota bacterium. Classification (NCBI taxonomy): domain Bacteria; kingdom Pseudomonadati; phylum Bacteroidota; species Bacteroidota bacterium. Next base: position 65,636 of record JADJSV010000018.1, read on the forward strand.
CCCAATGTAATTTTTTGCTGCATATACAAAATTGCATTAGGATAGTTTTTTAATTTGAACCAGGCATTTGAAATTTCTGAAAGCAGGTCGGCGCGAGTTGGGTCTAATGCATAAGCCTTCAACAACTGTTCAATTCCCAGAGAATCTTTGTCTGTTTTTATAAGCAACTTACCATAGAATTCAAAATCCTGAATAATCCGTTTATCTGCCGGAACAATGCGGAACAAATGTTCCATAACAGCAATGCCTTCAGGATATTTATCGGCTTCATAATTACTATAAGCTTGAATACGCAACATTTTAATATTGTTGGAATCGCATCGTTGAGATACTAAAGCAAGTTCATCCAATGCTTCCTGGTAGCTTTTCGAAGCGTATAAAAGTGAGGCATAAAAAATTCTTGCGCTGCAATTGTTCTTTGAAAGATCTAAATATTTCTTTGCCGCTTCTTTTGCTTTTGCAAGTTTGCCTTGTTTCAAATAAGCATATGCAACAGCGCTATAAGCAGGTGCATAGGCAGATCTAATTTGATTGCTCTTTCAAATTCTTCTGCGGCTGCATCGTAATTTGTAGAATTGTAATACAACCGACCTTTACTTACAATTGCACGCGCTGATTTTGGATCAAGCTCCTGAGCTTTGTTAAAATACTCTGCTGCAAGTGTTGCATTCGATAGATTTCCATAGATCTCACCATAAAGAATGTTTACTTCTACGTTTTTAGGATCAATGGCATTTGCCTTATCTAATAACAATTTAGCTTTATCCAGATCTTTGTTTTCATAATGAATATAAGCCTCAGCTGCTTCAATTAAAATCAATGGGTCTTTCGCAGGTGCTGTCGCAACGGCCTCATCCAATAATTTAACAGCAGATGCAACATTCGCTACTGCATCTTCATTACGATTTTTTAGTTCCGGATTATTACCATCTTTTGCGAGAGACGCTTTTGCTTCACGGACATTTATCGCATCCATTAACAATTTTGCTGTACCGATCTTTATCAAAGCATTATTCGCATCGATCGTTTTTCCTTTTTCAAAAACTATTCTTGCAGAATCAGCATTTTCATCAGACAAGAGATTATCCCCAAAAAAGTAATACAGATTTGCATCTGTAGGCTTCGCAGAAATAAGCTGTTTATACATTGCCGACGACTCCTCATATTGTTCGTTCTCCGTCAGCTTTCTTGCTTCCTGAATTGATTGTGCTGATGCATTTAATGCACCCAGAATAATCAGACTGAAATATATTATTGTTTTTTTCATAATTCGATTTAATTAACCTGAATGATCCTTACCGGCATTGTTGCCGGAAGTAGTCCCATCATCCGAATCATCCTTTGGCCTTTATCTCCTGCGACAAAGGAAGCAAAGCCTGTGCCAAGTCCACTCCGGCCCTCGATATTGACGATCATAATGTCTCTGATCAATGGATAGCTTTTCAACGCAATATACGCTTGAAATGGCTTATAATAGTCTAATTGAACACCTGCGGAGTCCATCTGGGAAATTCCCATTACTTTGATTTTATCGAGAAAAGAAGTTGTAGTTGAGTCATCAGAATCGCTGATCCAGTTCACTCCGATCACTCCAATGGCACCTTTTGTTTTGCTTACATACTCAACAACAGCAGCACTGGAGTTGGTTGCATAACTGTTTTTGGGAAAAGATTTGTCGCCCAGAAATTTTTCTTTTAAGTATCGTGCATTAGCAGAACCGTTCTTGTCGAAGACAACAAGTATGCTGTCTTTGATTCCGGTAACGGAAAGATCTTTCCAGGTACTGTATTTCCCCTGCAAAATTGATTGCAGCTGATCTGTTGTAAGAAGCGTATCCGGATTTTCCGGATTAACGATCAATGCAACTCCATCAGATGCTATTCTCAAATTACGTGGAACGATCGTTCTAACTTCAAAATCCTTTCGCTCGGCATCATTCAGGTCGCGCGCAGTAATTGCAATCCGAACGGTGTCGTTATTCATCAATTGCTTGAATAATTCCTCTTCGGGTAAATACCGGACATTGATCTTTGCCTTTACATAAATTTCCTGAAATGTGTCTATCTGAACCTGAATCAAAGGCTCATAGGATTCATCGGCAAGTATCAGGATTTCTCCGCTGGTGGGAGTATCGGTATAGGGTGCGTGTTTAGCACCATCGTTACTACATGAAAAAAAAAATGCGACGACCGTAAAAAGTGAGAGTACTCTTGCTTTTATTTTCATCGGTCAATTCTTTTTGGTGCGCAGTAATTTAAATGTTCTGTATCCGGCATATAAAATTAAAACACCGCTTGCAATTTTCCTATTCTGATCAGGAACTGACGGAAGTTTCCAGAAAAACAATGCAATACCGCCGAATGCATATGCAAGGATCATAAAAATATTCAGTATAAAAGAAACTCGTTCAGCAGCCGTTCTTCGTACAGGCATTTGGCTTGGTATTACTTTAAGTTAAATACAACCGGCAGATTGTATTGTACCAATACGCTTCTTCCGTTCTGACGTCCCGGTTTCCACTCAGGCATATTCTTTACAACACGAAGAGCTTCCTCGTCACAGCCTCCGCCAATACCGCGCAATACTTTTGCCCCGGTAACCTTGCCATCTTTATCTACGACAAATGTTACATATACGCGGCCTTGAATATTGTTTTCTTTCGCAATGGTTGGATATTTAATGTTCTTGCTTAAATACTCCATCAGTTTATCTTCTCCACCCGGAAATGATGGTGGCTCTTCAACAAACTGAAAAATTTTCCCTTCATCAGGATCTCCTACAATTGGATCTTCCGGAATATCTACAATGTCTTCTCCCTCTTGGGTTACTGTACTAACCTGAACTTCTTTTACTTCATCCTGTGTTGGCGGTGGTTCTACAACCTCTTCGTCTTTTACAACTTTTGGCGGAGTGAATTTTATTGTTTGCTGAACCGGTGGCGGAGGAATTACCGGTGGCGGCGGTGGAGTAGATTTGTCAATCGGTGGTGGTTCTGCAAGAGTAATCGATTCTGTGATCGCTGTTTCTCTTGTAACAACAACCTTGTTGATGTAAGCTACGATCATAGGTATCGCAATTGCCAGTCCAAGACCGGTAATAGATGCTATCATCGCAATGATAATGCGTTTCTGGTATTTCTGACGTAAAACATAACCGCCATATTCTTTGTTGCGGCCTTCAAACACCAGCTCATTCCTTTCGGGACTTACTGCACTCGACCAGTCAAATGATACTTTCATCCTTACTAATTTATTTAGTGTTTTTAACCAGTTCCTTTTCTGACTCTGACAGATCTACAATTGCATAACGTGCTACGTTACAGATCAACATTTCATCTAAGATGTCTACCAGATTATTATATTTTGATGTCTCATCAGGTTTGATAAGAACGATCAATCCTTTTTTCTCAGCATTTTTTACTGCTGCTTTGTGTGCTTTAATTACATCTTCTTTGTCTTCGATCAATCCGCGTTTTACTGAATCTTCAACCGCTTTAACCTGATTGTTCACAAGAGCATTTTTCTCAAGCAATATTTTATGAATACTGTTTTCTCCTGTTTGAGAAAACGTTGCCATACTTGTTACCGGTGGTTTCTCCGGGTCTTCCTGACCGAAATACCAGATCACTTTATTGTCAGCTGTAAGAATTACTGACATCGTCTGTGATGCCGGAACTTTTGTTCTGTCTTCATCCTTAACCTCGTCTTTCACCGGCATGGTAATGTCCATGGTCTTCGGTTTAGAGAACGTTGTTGTCATGATAAAGAATGTAAGCAGAAGAAAGGCAAGATCAACCATCGGAGTCATGTCAACGTGAGTTGACGACTTCTTTGCACGGACCTTTTTATGTTTGCCTCCTTTGTCGGAGCTTTCTTGTTGTTGTACTTCTGACATTTTACTTCTTGACTAAAACCGTTATTTACTTTGCCGCTTCCGGAGCACCTTCCAAATTGGTGATGAGCGCGAATCGGTTTGCTTTATTATCCTGTAAAATTGAAATTACTCTTTTGATCGTTGGAATATCTGCTTCACGGTCACCTTTAATTGCCAGGCTGAATCTTGGAGCTGCTTTACGAGCTGAGTTTACCCAGATAGCTAATTCATTGTTCGTGGAATCAATCGGAATACCTTTTGTTTCTGCATTCAATACTTTTCGCTCTTCTGATTCAGCATTCAAATATTTCTTCAAATCTTTCATTGGCATTCCTATTGAAGAAAGCACTGAAAACCGCTTTTTTTCGTTTTCGTCGAAAGTCATATTAAAGTGACTTCCCAGACGATCCAGAATATCTCTTCTTATCTGCTGACCTTCAACATTGAAAAACACCCGGCCTTTACCATCTATTGTAAGCATTAACACACCTTTATCGGGTAGTGGAATCTGGCTCACTGAAGATGGCTGGTCAACGATCACCGGTTCATCGGGGCGAAACTTCGTTGTTAACATAAAGAATGTAACAAGAAGGAAGGCCAGATCAACCATCGGCGTCATGTCCAGTGAAGGACTCTTTTTGGCTATTTTTATTTTTGGCATCGGTAACTTAAAATGATGAGTCGTTTACTTTTCGAATTCCATAAAGGAAACCGAATTAGTTTCTGTTACGCGCAGCGAATGATTGAACGATACTGTAACCTGCTTCGTCGATACCATAAGTGATGTTATCGATCTTGCTTGTAAATAAGTTATAGAATACGATAGCGGTTGCAGAAGACAATACCCCAAGAGCTGTGTTGATCAGGGCTTCAGAGATACCTGTTGAAAGAGCTACTGCATCCGGAGCACCTGCTGTTGCAAGAGCCTGGAAGGCCTTGATCATACCCATTACCGTTCCAAGTAGTCCAAGCAGGGTTGCGATCGAAGCGATCGTAGAAATGATAACAAGATTTTTTGAAAGCATTGGCAACTCAAGAGTTGTTGCTTCTTCAAGTTCCTTCTGGATAGCAAGGATCTTACGTTCTTTATCAAGTTCTTTATCTGTTTCCATCATGCGGTAAGCATCGATACCTGCAGATACAACATTGGCAATAGAACCACGTTGCTTTGCGCATTCTGCTTTCGCTGCATTCAGATCGCCATTCGCCATTGCTGAACGAACTTTTGAAATGAACACATCGATACGTCCTGTGCCTTTTGATTTACCAATGGTAATGAAACGCTCGATTGCAAATGTGATACATGTCAGGAAGCAACAGATCAATACAGGTACAAGGACTCCGCCTTTGTACATTGTTGCTAAAAGATTTCCGTTCAATGGGCCCTTTTCAGTATCACCGCCTTCAAATCCGGCAGGATTACCCATGACAAATTTCCAAATCAAAAATCCGATTAAGAGTGAAATTGGAATTACAAGAATCGAAAATAAGGCTTGAACGCCATTTCCACCTTTAGATGCTGTGTTGCTCATGATTGTACTGTTAGTTATTGGTTATGGGATTGATTATAGACTCGGTTAAATATGTTTTTCCACAAAAAATTATTCACATGAATAGTTTTTCCGGACGACAATAATAGGAAATTCTGATTAATTCCAAAAAGTATACTTGCGATTTAACCGTAGCCTGACAATTAAATATTATTTATCCGATTATCGGGTTGTAACTAAAACGCACTGAAATCAATTTTTATTCGATACCGCTAATTTACACAGATTCGATTCATCACCAATATTAAATACGACAAAATCGGCAGAATAGATCTAAAGAACTGTTTAGGCAATCAATTGTTTACTTAATGCTCTAGCTTTTAAACGGTTGCTTGCAAAGTGGATTTATAGCAAGCCGGTAATCAGACCGGGAAATACTCCCAGAGCTACGGCAAGTATTCCGGCAATTACTAGAACTATCTTGTAAGTACCGCTAAACTGCATTTCCTTTTCATTGCCTTCTCTGAACATGGCAATTATTATTTTGAAATAAAAATACACGCCAATCAATGAACCTATGATGGCAATTAACACCAAAGGGGTCAAATAATTCTCCATTGCCGCCACGAAGATGTAGTATTTTGCGAAAAATCCGGCTGTCGGAGGAATTCCGGCCAGAGAAAGCATAGAAATTATTGTCATTACTGCTAAAAACGGACTCTTTTTCGCAAGGCCATGAAATGATTCTATAGAATCGTTTCCGGTAGAGTTGCTGACCATCAACAAAATTGTAAATGATGCAATCGATGATATAGAATAAGCTATAGCATAAAACAATAGCGCAGAACTTGCTGCTGTATTTAGTGCAACAATTGCCATGATCATATAACCTGCATGTGCAATGCTCGAATAGGCTAACATGCGTTTTACATTCGTTTGATAAACAGCAGTGATATTACCTATAAGAATGGTTGTAGCGGAAATTACAACGAGAATCGTACGCCACACATCTGCCATACCGGTGAAGGTGTGAGCAAACAGTCTGAAGAAGGCCGCAAGCGCAGCTGTCTTTACAACGGTAGACATAAATGCTGTGATAACAGTTGGCGCTCCCTGATATACATCCGGTGCCCAGAAATGAAATGGTGCTGCAGAAACCTTGAACACCATTGCTATCATGATCAAAAGAATTCCCATTAATAACATGATGGATGAATTCAAATTTCCCGCTGAGATCTGTGTTGTAATTACGTCCAGGTCAAAACTTCCTGTTGCCCCGTAAACTAATGTGATACCGAATAGCAGAAATCCTGTTGCAAACGATCCCATCAAAAAGTATTTGAATGCTGACTCGTTTGATGCAAGACTTTTTTTATTGCTCCCGGCCAGAATATACATTGAAATAGAAAGGATCTCAATTCCGAGAAACAACATGATCATATTGTTGAATGAAGTCAATAGAACTCCACCGGTAAGAGCAAATAGGATAAGAGTGAAATGGTCGCTCTTGCTTGTTTCGTCGAGGAAAAATCCCGGTGAAACAATGAACCACAAGAATGTAATTCCAATAAGAACTGCTGTAAAAGCCAGAGAAAAATTATCAACCTGCATCATGTTATTGAAATACGTAACATTTGTATTCCAATCAAGAATGGTTGTTACCAATGCTGCGGCCAGTCCCAAAAAGACAACCGGTAATAAGGTCTTTTTGATCCTGAAAATTTCTGAAAACAAACCGAAAATTCCGATTCCGGCAATTATTAAGAGCGTATTCAAGGTCCTGTTTTTATTTCAATGTAGTGGCCGTCTGAATTGAAAGCTTGAGGGCTTCAACTGCCGGGCCGGAAATATCGAGAAGTGGTTTGGGATAAATTCCAATCCAGAAGATCATAATGACTAACGGGATAAGAACTGCTTTTTCTGTTATACTCAATGCTGCAAATTTCTTTGTAAGAGAACCTACTTCTCCCAATGAGATTTTTTTATAGGCATTCAACATGTATACCGCTCCTAATATAATCGTTAGTCCCGCAAATGCTGCCATGGTCTGATCATATTGAAAAATTCCATTGATCAATAAAAACTCGCCAACAAAACCATTGGTTAATGGTAAAGCTACAGAGGCAAGCATGATGATCATAAAATATGTAGAGAATATTGGCGCGCTTGTTCTTAAGCCTCCCAGTTCGTCCATCTTACGTGTGCCTGTTCTTTGTTCGATCATATCGGCAATGAAGAAAAGACCAACAACATTGATACCGTGACACAACATTTGAATCACACTTCCGTGCAAACCCTGAAACGTAAGACTGAATACTCCGGCAGAAATTAATCCAACGTGAGCAATAGAAGAGTAAGCGATCAATCGTTTGAAATCTTTTTGCATCCATGCAATACACGATGCATATACTACGCCGATAACAGATAAGATCATAACCAGATTTCCCCATTCAGCAACTCCTGCGGGTACGATCGGCAACAACCAACGCATTACACCAAACACACCCATCTTCAACATGATTCCGGAAAGTAACATGGTTCCCGGAGCAGGTGCGTCAACGTACGTGTCGGGCTGCCATGTGTGAAATGGAAAGATCGGCATCTTAATAGCAAAGGCAAGAAACATTCCCCAGAAGATCCATGATTCATGACCGGAAGAAAGATTCAGTGCATATAGTGCCTGCAGATCGAAACTATGTGTTCCCGGAGTTTGAAGCCATAGATAGATCAATGTAACAAGCATCAGCAAACTTCCAGAAAGTGTATAAATGAAAAACTTCAGTGTTATGCGGAGGCGTTCTTTACCGCCATACATAAGGCAAATCAGATAGATTGGAATGAGGGCAAGTTCCCAGAAAACGTAAAACAAAAATCCATCGTATGCACAGAAAACACCTACCAATGCAAATTGCATTGTTAGTATAAGTCCGTAAAACAATCCCGGAGACTTGTAAGTATGATTGAATGACGAGAGAATGATCAACGGTACAAGGAACGTTGTAAGCATTACCAGCAACAAAGTGATTCCATCGATTCCTATGTGATAACTGATTCCCAGATTTGCGATCCAGGAATAATTTTCTACAAACTGAATACCCGCAGCAGGATCAAAGCGAAAGAAGAAACATAATGAAAACGCAAACTCTGCCACTGATGCTACAAGCGCAACTTTTTTTGCGTGCTCTCCTGAGAAGACAGTAACAAGTGCCGCAATCAGCGGAAAGAAAATCAATAATGATAACATTGTTTATCGGCCGGAACAATTCAGCTTTCCGGAAATTTATTTAGAGTACCAGTTTAAATAATAGGATTGCAATGACTCCGAATACCATTGCGAAAATGTAGAAGCCTACATTTCCGGTTTGTACAAGGCGTAATGTTTTAGATCCAAATACCACAGTCTTGTTCACAGAGTTCACAAGTCCGTCGATTATTTTTATGTCGATGACCTTATAGAAGATCTCGCTTATTGCGCGAAGTGGACGAACGATGATCATATCATATAGTTCGTCGATGTAGAATTTGTTATATGATGCTCTTGCAAAAAACGAAAGCTGTTGTTCCTGAGCTGCAGGAACTCCTTTTGCCGAAGAATATATTTTAGCTGTAACAAAGAAAATAATAGCAAGTATGATCGTAGACCCGATCATTAATGTCCATTCAAAACTGTGTGAGGCTTCTGCGTGAATAAATGTTTCCGGAAAAGTTAGAATCGGTTCAAGGAAATGATTCAATGAGTGATGCTCTGAAAATACTTCCGGCAATCCCATGAATCCGCCAATTGCAGAAAGTATTGCAAGAATGATCAGAGGTATGGTCATTGATTTTGGCGACTCGTGCAAGTGGTGTTCCTGATCATGAGTTCCTCTGAATGCTCCGAAGAATGTGAGGAAGAACAATCTCAGCATATAGATAGATGTCATGACGGTTGTAATGGCAAGTACCCAAAAGACGGGTTTGTTCTGCATCCATGTTTTTGCAAGGATCTCGTCTTTAGAGAAAAATCCTGCAAGCGGAGGACAACCTACGATTGCAAGTGTTCCGATAAGAAAAACAAAATAGGTGATTGGAAGTTTCTTTTTAAGAGAACCCATTTTACGGATATCCTGTTCGCCGCTCATTGCATGAATTACACTTCCTGCTGCAAGGAATAACAGTGCTTTGAAAAAAGCATGTGTTGTTACATGAAATAGTGCTGTTGAGTACGCGCCAACACCAAGTGCAACAAACATATATCCCAGTTGTGAAACCGTAGAGTAGGCAAGTACTTTTTTAATGTCTGTCTGAGTGATGGCAATCGCAGCGGAGAATATTGCAGTTGCTGCACCGATCACAGTGATGACCGTTAATGTTGCCGGCGCAAGTGAATACAATACATTGGAACGAATGACCATGTAAATTCCGGCAGTAACCATCGTCGCAGCATGGATAAGTGCTGAAACAGGAGTAGGGCCGGCCATGGCATCAGGCAACCAGGTGTATAAAGGAATCTGTGCACTTTTTCCCATTGCCCCGATGAATAGTAACATTGTTATTGCAATGATTACAGGTTGATCAGTTGGAAATGCTCCTGCGGATGGGAATATTATGTTGAAAGAGGTAGTTCCAAAAGTCATATAGATCAAAATGATACCCAGAAGAAAACCAAGGTCTCCGATACGGTTCATTATGAATGCTTTATTCGCTGCTTTGTTATATTCCGGATTTTTAAACCAGAATCCGATCAATAGATAAGAACACAGACCAACACCTTCCCAACCGGCAAACATGACGATGTAATTCGAGCCCATTACCAGCAATAACATAAAGAAAATGAACATGTTAAGGTATGAAAAGAAGCGGGTGAACGCTTCGTCACTGTGCATATAGCCAATAGAATATAAGTGAATTAAAAAACCTACACCGGTGATTATCAATAACATGATCAGACTTAACTGGTCGATCATAAATGAAAATGGAATTGCTAAAGTGCCTGAAGAAATCCAGTTGAAAAGATCAAGGGTTACAGGCTGACCGTCAAATTGAGTAAAAATCGCAATTGTAACTACAAATGAAGCTAAGACCATTAAGGAGGCCAAAGCTCCGCTAACCGATTTGGGCATCTTCTTGCCTCCCAGACTGGTAATTAAAAAACCAACAAGCGGAAAGACAGGAATAAGCCACGCCAACTGAATCATGCGTTCTATTTTCTTTATTTTTTACTCAAAAATAAATATTTGAGCATAAAACCCGGAAGGGTTTTATAAGATGGCAAAAGTATAATTTATTAGGAAATCAACAACGACTATAATATTGTAAAGCAGATATTATGGCGAAGTTACTTTATCTAAAATTGTGGGGGCAATTGTATACGCGTCGACGAAAGACCTGTCGCCAACAAAATTAATTACGGCTTACTTGGCGATCTTCTCTTTTTGCTCTTTACCGGATTTTTGAAATGCTTGCTTGCGTTTCTCCGTTGTTGCGTCGATACTTACCTTTTCGGTTGCATAAACTGAGAAGCCATCTGCTTTGTATTCAGACATAAATACATCAAGATCAATCTTGTTCTCTACTGCAATGTGTTCAAGCTGACGGAAATATTCACCTAATTGATTCAGGTCTTTCTTCTGTTCTCTGGACAATGACATAACTTGTGGGTTGTTAATGTTTACGTCAAATTTAACAGAATTACGATGTTTAAGGTTACGACCTATGTCATCCGGAAAACTTGGTTATGAACTTCAATTGTTAATAACGTGATTCTATTTTCCCTGCACAAAAAAGCGACACGAAGCGCCTAGTTTTTTTAATCCGGTGGTACTGTCGATATACTTTACACTAAAATTTCCAACCAGTTCTCCCTTTGCCTCATCATATCGTTGAATGGTGATTATGGCTTCATCCGATTCGCCCTGTATTTCATAGGTGTCCTTATCGACAGCCGGATTCGAACCGAAAATTTCAATGGTTAGCTTTTGATGTGAGGCCGGATCACCATCCTTGTCGACCTTTATCTTCTTTGTTCCTTTCATAACAGGCGTCTCACCTGAAACAAGAATATTTCTTTCTCCGATTTTTCCCGAAAGGGTAAATGCAATAAATCCGGATTCATTATCAATGACCAGACAGTTGTCATTACAAGTAAGAACAGTAATTACTTCTTCCTTAAAATTTTCTCCCCGCAGTGATATCATGTTTATTCCATCTTTCTGAGAAAAGCAGAATGACTTAGTAAACAAAAAAAATAATATTAATCCCGCTGTTTTATTTTTCATACAATCCCTTCTTTTTTACAAATATAAATCAAAAAGGGGGCAATCAATAATTTTGATGGCCCCCTTTTCTGTGATTAAGTAATCTGACTATTCTGTTTTGATCATCCTGATTGTTTTATTAAAGTTTTCATTTTGCAAATTCAGAATATATATACCTGCTGAAAAATCTGACCCAATTGTAAATTCATTTTCTGTTTCAGTTCTTGCTTCGATTAATTTTCCTTCAAGATCAAATACTTTTACCTGAATTGCCTTGTCATTTCCATTCGTGTATATTGTAAATGAAGAAGAGCTTGGATTGGGATATACTTTTACATCAATTGAACTGATCGTTTCTTTCTTCGTGCGCAGACCAAAACATCCAACCTGACAATATTTGGAAATCTGCATGTCAACGGTTGCACCAAGATCCCATGAAGATGCTACATACACATCTTCACCGGTAGTCACTGTAATATCATTCACAATATTTGCAGGATCGTCGTCGCCACCAACACTTGCATCAACCCATTGCAGGTCTCCGTCAACACCGCTTGCTTTTGCAATCATGTATCTGTTTCTCGGCACACTTATACCTGCATACACATTAGAGTTTCCGCCAAAATAAATATTATTGTTGATGTCGATCGTCATGCAAACTGCTACTTCTTTCAGATCATCTTCGTCGCCATCGGGAGCATTTGGAAATACACTGAAGATTGTTGCACCGGTAGCAGAATTAAATTTAGAAACTTTTACACGTTGAACTTCTCCTGACGGATTGATATTATAAAAGTCAATATCATTTCCAACCGTTACCACATTGCCATCGGGACCTATCTGAACATCTACAGGAGAAAATCCTGATGGCCCTCCTGAACTTTCATAAGAAGTTGCCCAAAGGAATGCGCCTACCGAACTGAATTTTACAACATGGAAATCTGTGCGTACCGGAATGTAATTATCGTAATCACCAACAACAAATAATTGTCCTGCCGCATTAGCAACGATCTTATAAACAACTTCGTCGCGGAAACCGGCAGTTGAATATCTGATATTATAAAGAACAGTGTTGTTCTTCTTTATTTTCACAATACGGTAATCGTAATTACTTCCGCTGGTAGTTGTTGTTCCGCCAAAATAAATGTTGTCGTTTATGTCAAGCGACATATCAGCATTCGCCGAATTACTAAGTAAATTAACATCGGCAATATTTCTTGTCCAGTCGGTATTACCATTTCCACGGTTAAGTTTTCTTACGCTTACTCCGGCAGAAGTAAGGTAACTGATGTAAAGTCCGCTTCCGTTTGCAATTGCAAATTTTACAACGAAATTGGAATAATTTTTACGCCATTTTTCCTTTGCAACTGAATTGTATTTGATCAGCGTAAAAGACGAAGGTGAATTTTCGCATAGAACATAAATAGACTGTGCATCGTCTCTTTCGATCTGCTTAACGTTGGCATTACTCAGAAAAGTATTTGCAACATTGAGTGCCATTAGAGTTCCGTCCTCATCATAAGTAGAAGTAACGATCTTCGAGCCGCCGGCAAAAACAGAAACTCCGGCAAGATATTCAAGTCCGGCTTCAGTTGTTACGTGCAAACCACGGTCATTCATTCCTCCGTCGTATCGTTTCGACCATTCGCTGTCGATCGCCGAAAGGTTAGCTTTACAAAACATGAAAGCTAAAAGCGTGAGAGTAATTTTTAATTTTTTCATGGTACGTGTGTTTAGATTTTAAAGCTATACAAATAACATCAGTAATTCAAAGCGAAATAAAAATTGTGGAAAAAAGGGGGTTATAAGATAAAATTTGTGTATTTCATTGGGCAAGAAACAAATTATGAGACGATGTTCTTATTATTCCGGTTTTATTTTTACTGTTTTGTTATCACGCAATATATTTCTCTTAATGAGTGTAAGACTTTTCATATCTATCAAGTATAATTTCCTGGGTTAAATGAATTACTCCTTAATGTTTGATTTAAGAAGATCGTTATCCAATGAATCGCCTTCAGGAAATTTTTGAGTTTTCCATTGGTTCTCCAGAATCTTATACAGCGCCCAAACAAACAATAAACCGAAAGGCAAAGCGATAAGGCTTAGAATGATGGTGTTTGATTCGACGAGATCGGTGCCAACTAATAAATCGATGATGCCAATTGCCAGTCCTCCAATAAAAGTTCCAATGTAATAAGTAGCAATGCCTAATAAGGCATACCCCCATTTGCTTTTGTTGTGTTCAACAGCCAGTTCTGAATAATATTTCCAGATGAAGTAGATGAGTAAAAATCCTAACATGGTTTTAATTTTTTTTAAGGTTAAATTTTTTATTTAAAGATTCGCGATTCATTGTTTTTGCATGTGCTTTTGTCCAATTATATTTGACAAATTATTCTGTTATGTTGTATTCTCTCCTAATTAATTTTATAAGAGAGTCTGCTGATGATTTTTGTTTTGCAGTGATGTTTGTTATGTTATTAAGTGTAGTTTGATAATACAAAATATCGACATGATATTTTGTATTATTTCCAAGGTCCTTTTTTTGTTACGTTTATAACTTCCCCGTTCTGATTAATTCTGTATAATCCACCTGCTCCGCCTAACCATAAATTTCCCTTTCGGTCTTCCATCATTCCCATAATTGAAATTGGAACTTCATAGTGTTTAAAGTCTTTGCCATCAAATCTATATACTCCATTTTTTACTGTACTTATCCATATATTATCAGATTTGTCTCTATAGATTTGGTACACATCACCATCATTAAATCCTTTTATTTCTGGAAATGAAATAATATCATTCCCTATCATTTTATTGATTCCACCCTTTCCAAATCGCTTTTGGGGATCCGGATCATCTCTTTCAGCAACTCTCGTTCCAATCCAAACGTTTCCATCTTTGTCGAATTCAATTTGGGTGACATTATTTGAGTGCAGCCCATCTTTTTTCAGGAAATGAGTAAACGAATTTCCATCATATTTACAAACGCCATAGCCGTCTCTTAGAAACCAGATATTGCCCTTGGCATCTTCACTTATACCCATTATCCAATACTTGGTATCTTCATTTATTTTGGTGTCTACTTTTGGGTAAGGAACCGGAAATGGATGAAACGCTAGTCCATCAAATTTATAGACACCATTCCAGGTGCCAACCCAAAAAACGTTCTTCCTATCAATAAGTAAATTAGCAATCATATTGCTGCCGGAGTTGGTTCCTACTAAAAAATTGGTGAAATTCTTCCCATCATATTTGGTTAAGCCCTCTCCCGTATTTAACCAAAAGATACCATTTGAATCCTCTTTTATTGCAGTAACTCTATCAGATGGCAACCCATCCTTTGTTGTAAAGTACTTTAATTTTTCACCATCATACCTTGCAATTCCATTTCCATTTGTTCCAAACCATAAATTACCTTTCGAATCTTCAAATGCACTTGTAACATATTCTCCAATTTGAGATTCAATTTCTACTTTATCTGAATCACTTTTTTTATTAGTGTTCACTCTCTTTTCTTGTAAGTTACAAGAAGCTGATAAAATTGTTAACGTTAATAGAATAATCAGCTTCATTTATTTTCTGTTTTAATATAACGCACAACGTTCCACATATTTGCTATGGGCGGGCTTTTCAGCACAAATGTTTAATCGAAAAGATACAATCTTTATGTAACCACAAACTATCTACGGAGAACGAAACCCCGCCTATTGCAAATGTGCTGTTAGCAACAGTTATTTTTACTTCGTCCAAGGTTCTTTGTCTTTAGCATTCATAAATTTTTGTCCATCATAAATACTTATTCCTTGCCAAGTGCCAAACCATAGTTGACCTTTGTGGTCCTCAAGTATACTTTGAACCACGTTTGTGGTTAATCCGTCTTTAGTTGTGAATTGGGTGAAATCTGTTCCATCGAAACGATACACTCCATATCCTTCTGCCGTAAACCATATATTACCTTTGCTATCTTCACAAAAATTATAGGTTTCTAGACCTTCAATAATTCCGTCCTTTGTGAAGTTAGTGAATGTTTTTCCATCATATTTACTTACACCACCATTAAAAGTACCAATCCAAATATTTCCTTGCTTGTCTTCTAAAATATCAAAGACATTATTGTCGGCAAGTCCATTTTTAGTTGTTAAATGAGTAAACTCCCCGTTCTTGTATTTGAAAATTCCGTTTCCATCGGTAACAAACCACATCGTTCCATTTTTGTCTTCTAAAAATTGAAAAACCAATTTTTCTGATAACATAGGTTTTGGACTTTCGACCTTTGTTTCAGGTAAGATAAAAGGTGTAAATTTTTTACCATCAAAAAGACTGACGCCTTCGCCATTACTTATCCATATCAAGCCTTTTTTATCAATACAAATACTAAAGATTTCCTCTTTTTGAAGACCGACTTCTGTCGAGTATGACGCAAATTTCTCACCATCAAATTTTACTAGTCCGGTAGAAGTTGCAAACCAAACATTGCCAGCCTTGTCTTCAACAATTTCATAAACAACTTTTAATGGGCGGAGTCCTTCGATTGAAATTTTTTGAAGTGTTTGCCCATCATACCGGATAATACCATTTCCATTTGTTCCAAACCAATAATTCCCTTTTTTGTCCTGATACATTGTCCTTACAAACTCTCTTACCATTCCATTTAAATTTGTGTGAATTTGCGGAAATGTAGTGCTTTGATTTAATATGTGTGCTTGGGTGTTTACGTCATTTTCTATTATAATATTATCCGATTTTTCTGTCACTTGTCCTGTGCTTGACGTGATTTTAAAAGTCATTAGAAGCACAAAGAGATTTCTTGCGATGAATATTTCCGTTCTTTTAATGATTGTCATAGCATCGGTTAAATAATTGTTGCTAACGGTTCTCAGCTATACGCAGGCAGGGATTTTCACCACTGAACTTCCTACGAAGAACTGAATTTCAAATATAGCACTTTTCTGTCCTACGAAGCACGAAACCCCTGCTTGCGTATAGGTGATGTTATAAGCTGGCCTTCTGTCTGTCGAAGTTGTAAAGTCCTTGTCCACTGTGAGTTTCGGTGTTGTTGTCGAGTTAAGATTGGGTCTGTTTGTGTCGGCTGTGGGTAGCGGTTTTAAAAATTTTATAAGGGAAGGAAATTTTAAAAAATAATTTTTATTTGGGTGGTAAAGGTGTAAGCTCTTTTGCAATTTTTGGTTTGTGCGTTGGCTTGTGCGAATTGCAAATGTGCTTACACCTGTGTGATGGCTATTTTCTTCTGTTTAATTTCTCTTTTGCTGTGTCCACTAAATAATAGATCATAGGTACTAAAAACACAGTCAAAATTAAAGATGATAGAAGTCCGCCAATGATTACCCAAGCAAGTCCGTTTTTCCATTCTGCTGCTGTTCCTGTTGCCATTGCAATAGGAAGCATACCAATTACCATTGAAAGGGTTGTCATTAGAATTGGTCGCATACGACCTTTTCCTGCTATGATTAAGGCTTCTTTAAAATGTTTACCTTCTGCTTTTAATTGATTGGTAAAATCCACAATTAGAATAGCATTTTTTACCACTAAGCCCATTAGCATAATTAAACCCAATAGGGCGAATAAACTCAAATTACTTAAAGATAAATTCAAAGCGAAAAAAGCCCCAATTGCTGCAACTGGTATAGAAAACAAAACTACAAATGGATAAACAAAGCTGTCATATAGTGCTACCATAATCAAGTAAATCAGCAAAAACGAAATGAGCAACACTGAACCTAATGCTCCAAAACTATCATTCTGTCTTTTGATGTCGCTACCCCAAGTCATTTGTATCCCGTTTGGTAGCGGATTTTCTTTTAGATAAGCCACTACATCATCTGCCACAGTTCCTGATGGTCTACCCAATGCGTCAGCGGTAAGTGTAATAGCGGGCTGACGGTCTTTTCGTTCCAATAATGAAGGGGAATTGTCTTGTTCAACTGTTGCAAATTGTGAAACTTCCACTGGCAAACCCATCGGATTAACAATGGAAAGTTGTTGAACATCTTCAAAGTTTTGTCGGCTAAATTCATTCAACCAAATTCTCACTGGATATTCTGTTCCGTTCTCGGTAAGTGTGGCATCATCATTTCCAGTGAACGCTGTTCTTAGGTTCAATCCAACATAAGTCGTTGTTAAACCTAATCGTTGCATTTTATCTTTGTCGGGAATTATTTTGTATTCAGGACTACCTGCTTCAACTGATAAGCGAACATTATCAGCACCTGGAATTTTTTCAATTACCGCTTTTAGTTCATCACCAGTTTTCATCACCAAATCCAAATTACTTCCGCTTAAGGTAATTTCAATGGGTGCAGAACGAGGTATTAAGCCCAATGCTGCCATTGAATAATTGATACTCGGAAATTTTGACTTCAATTCATCCCGAAGATTTTTCATAAATGTTTCGGTCGGCACATTTTTAAGTTCCTTTTTAGATTTTAATTGAATGGTAAATTCTGTTTTGTTTGCAGAACCTACACCCAAACTTCCAATGCCTGTGCTTGGTCCACCAATGTTGCTGAATACCGTTGCTACTTCGGGTTGTTGAATAATGTATGTTTCAATTTTTTGAGCAATCAAGTTATTTTGCTGAATGGAAGTTGATTTGTCAAACTCCAAAGCCATTCTGAACTTTCCTTGGTCGCCTGTTGAAATTAATTCTTTACCAATAATTCCTTGTTTCATAATGCCCAAAGTCATTACAAAAAGCAATAAAACAATTCCAGTAAAAATTAGTTTATGGCTCAAAACCCATTCTAATTGTCTACCATACCAATTGGTAAATTTTTCTAATTGATTCTCAAACCAAAGTAAGAAACGATTGAAAATATTTGTCGGTTGTAAATCTTCTTTCTTTCCAATTCGTGAAGCCAGCCAAGGTGTAAGAGTAAAACCAACCAATAAACTGGTAAGTGTAGAAGTTACTACAACAACCGAAAACTGCTTGAGCATATCAGCAACAAATACTTGTAAAAAAAGAATTGGTAAAAATACCACTACGTCAACCAGAGTGATTGATAATGCAGCAAAGCCAATTTCCATACGACCATCCATTGCAGCAGTTCGTTTATCTTTTCCTTTGTCTAAATGTTTTTGAATATTTTCTAAAACTACCACGGCATCATCTACCAAAATCCCAATGATTAAAGACATTGCAAGCAAAGTCATTAGGTTAAGTGTGTAACCCAAAAGCCACATCACCGCAAACGCTGTAACCAATGAAGTAGGAATTGCAATTATTACAATCAATGAGTTTCTTAAACTTCTTAGGAATAAAAGCATTACTAATGAAACCAATATAACCGCCAAAATCAAATCAAAAATAACAGAATTAACCGCTGCAATCGTGTTGTCGGTGCTATCGTCTGCTATAATAAATTTTACTCCTGAACTTTCATTTTGTTGTTCAATTGAATGAAATTTTTCCCGAACCGCTTTTGAAACATCTACAGCGTTTGCATCACCTTGTTTTTTCAGCATTAAACCAATGCCGTTTTTACCGTTGTAGCGACTGATGGAAGTCGTTTCTTTTATACCATCAATAACATCTGCAATATCTTTTACATAAACTGGACTTCCTAAAACAGGCATAGCCACTTGAACGTTTTTAATGTCTTTTAATGATGTAAATTTTCCAGTTAAACGAACTGAATTACTTTCTTTCTCAGTTTGCACTTTTCCAGCAGGTAAGTCTAAGCCCGAACGATTGATAGCTTCAACAACCTGAATCATTGAAATTTTATACAATTTCAGTTTGTCTTGATTTATTTTTACTTGTATTTCTCTTTCTTCTCCTCCTAAAATGGTAATTTCTGCAACACCTTTTATTTGTTGAATTTGTGGAAGATAATCGTCTTTCATTTTTTGATAAAACTCGGTGGCAGACAAATTACTTGTAGCACTGATGGACATTATCGGCAAATCATTTGGCGAAACTTTACTCATTACAGGACTTAAAATATCCTGTGGTAAATCTTTACGAATGTTGTCAATATAGCGTTGAGCATCTTGCATTGTTTTATCTAAATCTGTTCCATATTTCAGATTTGCGATGATGATGGAAGCGTTTGGTAACGACTTTGTAACCAAGTAATCTACACCTTCCAAATTGGATAAGGCATCTTCTATTTTTCGTGACACCGATGTTTCTACTTCGTTAGGTTCGGCACCAGGGTAAACAGTTTTAATTACAACTACGGGCTGATTAAAGTCGGGCATTAACTCGTAACTCAAATTTTTATAACCGATAAATCCTAATAAAGTAAATACGCTAAAAAGCACTATTATGAGCGAAGGTCGTTTGATTGAAATTTCTGTAATGTTCATTTTTCGCTGATTTTATTTAACAGTAACATTTGCACCGTCAAAAAGATTTATAAAGCCATTCGTTACAATTACATCACCTGTTTTTAAACCGCTTGACAATACTGATTTGTTCTTTATCTTTTTTGAAATAGTGATATTTTGCAAATGGGCTTTGCCATTTTTTACTATGTAAACTTGTGGTTGATTTTCGGATCCAAGAATAGAAGAGGACGAAATAATAATTCCCTTTTCTTGTATGTCGTTTTTCAAATTCACTTTGCCAAACATTCCTGATTTTATTTTCAAATCGGATGTGTTATTTACCATAAATTGAACAGGAAAACTATTACCCATATTGGATTTACTGCCTATCATATTAGTTTTTCCAGTTAATAGAATTTCAGAATAAGCATCTACAGTTAGAGAATAGATTTGATTTAATTTGAATTGGCTTAAATCTTTTTCGGGAACATTTATGGTGAATTTTAAAGTTGTAATTTCAGTAATTTGAAGCAATGGAACACCGGGTGCTGCAAATGCACCTTCCTCACTTAACTTTGCGGTAACTACCCCATTAAAAGGGGCTTTGATTATGGTTTTATTTATTTGCTCAAGTAAAGTTGCTTTCTGAACTTTTGCAGATTTTAAACCTAACTCTGCTTTTTCTAACTGAATGCCTTGAATGGCATCTGCTTTAACCAAAATGGAATAACGATTTACATCTGCTTCCAATCCTTCTATTTGCACTTCAATAGTTTGAAGTTGCAATTTTAGCAATGAATTATCTAATTGAATTAAAGTTTGACCTTTTCGAACCACACTTCCAGCTTCAACTAAAAAAGTATTGATTTTCCCTTGTAATTCTGCACTTATTTTTGTTTCCTTATTGGGCTCAAATGTTCCTGAATAAAAATATTCTGCATTCACATTTTCAAATTGTATTGTATCTGCCTGAACATTTACAGCTTCTTCTTTATTGTATCGATACACTTTACTCATCGTAATTTCTTTGTTGTTTTTCAATTTAATTACAACAATGGCAATCAATACCAACGGTATAATGATAAATAGCGCTTTTTTTAGCAGTGATGATTTTGAATTCATTGTTGATGTTATTTATTTGTTGAAATATTCCCAGTTAGTTTTTTAAGTTCTAAATCTGCTTTTAGATAATCAATTACAGCAGATAGATAGGTTTGTTGTGCTTCACGCAAAGCATTGTCCGCAAGTAAAACATCTGTTAAACTTGCTGTTCCTAGTTTTTGCTGGAGAATAGTTTGCTTGTAAATAGTTTTCGCCAGTTCAATTTGTTCCGTTGTTGTTTCTACTGTTTTTTTAGCAACTTCTCTTTGCATTTTTGCATTTTGAACCTGCATATTATTTTGTTCAGAGAGTAAACCGTTTTGAAGTTCATTGTTTTGAAGTTCAATTTTTTTCTGATTTATTTTTCTTTGTGTTACGGTTCCGTTAAATAGTGGATAAGAGAGTTGAATACCTGCAAAACCAATAGGGTAGAATTTTAGAAAATCATTCGGTTGTTTGTCATAACCGAAACCTGTTGTTCCATACATTCCAATAAGATTAAGCGAAGGTAAAAACCTTGATCTGTTTAACATGCTTAATTCACTCGACAATATACGGTTTTGAGTTTTTATAATACGAATATCTAAAGTTGATGAAGGAGTATATTCATTTGTGTTTTGATATTGAATGTTTGGTTCAATTTGTAGATTTTGTTCAATGGAAATACCCATTGCAAATTTTAACGCATTCAGAACTTGCTCGTATTTGCTGCTGATACTTTCTTTTTGGGTTGTTAGTTGTGCAACCTGCAATTTCACCTTGCTTACATCAGTTCCTTTGGCAACCAATTGTTCATTGAGCAATTGCATATTTTTTACCAGTCGAGTGGCATTTATAAGATTGCTGTCAATAAAAGCTAATTGGTGATGCAGTATTTGTGCGTTGTAATACAGATTTGAGATTTCAAAATAGATTTGTTCTTCGGTTTTTTGGGATTGTAATTCGTTCAATTGCGATGCAATTTTTGTCGTTTGAATTGCCCCGTAAACTTGCGGATTATACAATGGCATTGACAATTGTAAGTTTGCATTGATGTTGTGTGGAACACCAAATTGAGCTTCTTTAAATTGCCCCTCTGGAACCGAAGGATTAAAAACAGACATAGGCATCAACTGATATGGCAGATTTGTAAAATATTTATAGTCTGCATTGATAGAAAGCTTTGGAATTAAATTAGCTTTTGCTTCTTTTACTTTTTGATCACCAATGGAAATATTATTTCTACTTATTTGTAGGTTTTTATTCCGAACCTTTGCCGTATCAATACATTGTTGCAAAGTCCAAGTTTGTGCTTGGGCAGTTTGAAATCCTATCGTTAAAAGTAGAATTAAAATGTGTTTGTGAATATTCGCTAACTTCATTGGTCAATTTTTTTTATTTGATGAGTATTAATTGACATTCAATTTTTCCTTCAACCCAATGTTTTACCATTGGTTCAATGTTTACATAATCTCCAGTTTTTAATGTTTCTCTTACACCGTTTTCGTTTTCAAAAATCGCTTCTCCTTTTATGCAAATCAAAAGTGCAGGAGTTTTGGTGATATGTTCTTTTAGTTTTTCGCCTTCCAAAATTTGTATGGCAGTTGCATTTCCTAATTCGCTTTTAAAAAGAGAAGTTGCTGAAACTGGTTTTTCTTGTGTGTGTAATTCTTTTATGTTCATTGGAAGTATTGATTAAATGTTGTGAATGAAGTTTGAATATTTTCAAATTGCTTTGATGCTTCTGTTTCGTCTTTAGCTTCTGAAAGTTCTTTTACTAAATCAATGTATGGCAAAAGCCACTTATGAAGTTCATCGTGTGCTTTGCCTTTCATTGTGCAATTAGTAGTAAGTAAATCAATATTGGATTGTAATTTTTCAGATAATGATTTGTAATCTTTTTGCTCAACCTTAATAAATGAATTTATATCAGTTTCCATATTGCGAATATGTATTATCATATTGGAATCAACTTTCCATTTTTCTCCATTATTAAGTTCGATGGCTTCACTTTCTTCATCGTGCAGGTGTTCCTTGTGATTGGCCGATTTCGTTTGTACTTTTGATTTTACATTAGTTGTGTTTCCACAACCGATAAGAATCAAACTGAATGTTAGAAGTGAAATTATTTTTGTTTTCATATTTTCTTTTTTGTAATTGTGAAATAAGCAATACTTGCAAATGCTAGAGTTACAGCAATTCTAAAAATCATTGCACCGATGGTTTTTTCTTCATAAATACCGCCTGAACTTGCGTGAATTTTAAGACCGATAAAAGCTGTTAGTAGAATAAGTGTTGAAATTCCTAAAAGCGATGTAGTCCATTTCTTGCTTTTAATAAACCCATAAGCAGCTAACAGATAAAGAATGCTACTGATGAAATTTGACCAAACCACAAACAGAACATAATTGCCCTCTTTGGCTCTAATGCCAAACAAATCAAATATTACGGAAGTGCTTAGGAATAAAGTAAGCAAGCCAAATCCGGCTAAAATAATTGCAAATAAATATGGAAGTATTTTTTTCATAATCTTTATGGTTCTACAATTATTTTTTGAGTTGCTTTTTCATAAGTGGTTTCAATGGTGATGTAATAAATTCCGCCATTGATAAGGTTTTTAATTCTTTTAGAGTAGGTGTTTTCTCCTGCTTGTAAGTTTTTAAGAACTGTATTTTCAATTAATTTCCCGCTGGCATCGCTAATTGTAAGTTTTACTTCACCTTTATCCCTAAGATTAAATTTCACCATGAAATTGCCATTGTTAGGATTTGGATACACTTGCATTTGCAATGTTCCAATGCTATGAGTGTTCAACTCGTGAATGCCAACCGTTGAATTTTTTATCACAAATACTTTAAATATTTGACTGCTTGCACTGCTTTGCGTGCCAGTATTTGTAAAAAAGATATTAGCTGCTGTGCTGCTTATACCGCCATAGATATAACCAACCAAAGTTGTGTCAGCCGTAAAATTATCTAATTTAAATACTTCGTTGCTATAATGTGGCAATGTATTTATGGGAATAAATTCAGAACCTGCACCGAGTAAAGTAGGCATTGCAATAGGTAATTTATATTCAGCCATTGTGCCACTTGCATCTCTTGTCACTCGTGCTATGGTTTTTTACAAATGGAACATTGTTGTCTTGAACCAATATTCCTAAACTATCATAATATTGAGCAATACCACCAAAAAACACCGTGTGCATTTCGTTGTTTGAAGCACTATATATTGGAATATGAGCACAGTGGTAGTGATTGTAATATTGAGAAAAAGCATTGTTTACTGTATGCCCTGTGCTGTCTATATTTACACAATTTAAATAAGGTAAATCAACACCCACTTGAAATACTCCCGAAAATGCAGTTAAACCTTCTTGGCCTGTTGGCATTATTTGCGGAACTACATTATAATCTCTTCTGTGAAGATTTGCAGCATCTACTATTGCAGGTAGATGTGTAACAGAAAGCGTTACACCATTATCGAAGATTGTAAATTTTCTGCTTGCGTTAGTATAGATTTGAACAAATCCAGGTCCATGAGTTGGACCCATTGGGTTATACCTGCCGATAAATTTTTGACCGCCAGTAAGATAGAAAGTGTTATTGATTTTATTGAGATAACCGCCAGTAACAGCAAACATTGTGTCTGTTATCTGCCTAAAATTTGTTGCAAACGATGTTCCATTGATAACTGCATTTATAACATCGGGAACTTTAACTGCACTAAGATTTGGGTAGGTGATATGGTCAGCAGAAGTGTTGCTGTAACCATAGCCGCCTACCAAGTATAAATAATTTCCCTCCTGAAAAAATTCCATATTGGTTGAACTTAATTGTTCTTGCAAACCAATTGGAAGTGATGATAATGGAGCCGTCCATTTTTGTTGTGCAACTGGGTCAACAACTATTAATTGATTGTTGTGTCCCGCCACATCAAATGCAGCAAAGGGTTGTCTACGGTGCAAGCCATCTAATCGTCCACCAATAATTAACCACTTACCATTGTGTTGACCCCAAGCATAAGCTTGTAAACCACCCAAGCCACTTATATTCATTGGTTCAATAGCAATATGAAATGGTGCAGTTTGAGCATTGCCTTGTGAGGTGAAAGCAATTAATAGTATTGCTAAAATTTTAATTCTGTTCATCATCTATTTGTTTTTTATTAATGTTAAAACCGATTGTATCATATTGTCACCGTTTCTACTTATGTCAAATTGAAAATTTGCAACTCTCCATTTAAACATTTTCAGTCGGAAAGTTCCCATCACGATATGCATTAATTCATCAGATGTTATAGAATTTGTAAAAACTTTTTTTTGTTGCCCTTCCAAAATTATAGGCATTAAGTGTTTCATTTTTACACCCATTATTTTCAATATAGTTTCGTTTATGCGTTGACTTTCTTCCATAAGTCCATCAGAAAATACCGCCACTACAAAGTGTGGGTTCTTTTTAAAAAATGAAAACTGATTTTGAAACAGCGTTATGAATTTTTCTTCGGGTGATTGATCGCTGGAAATTGCATTAGTATAGCGTTCATCCATACTCTTAGCAAGATATTCGAGCAAGGCAATAATTATTTCTTCCTTGCTTGTAAAGTGCCTGTAAATGGCACTTTCAGAAAACTTCATTTCCTTAGCAAGGTTCTTAATTGTTAAGCCACTTACTCCCGAAGTAGTAAGTATTTTACCTGCTGCTTCTATAATTTCAAGTTGTCTGTCTGAAATTGCTGTTGTCATTTGTTATTTTTTTAAGAATGAAGAATACATCCATACTTGTTTTTCCTGAAAACGGATATAATCGCTCATTAAAGCATTTGTTCCTTCATCGTTCGCATCAGTAGCTAATGCAAGAATTTCTCTTTGCATTACGATTACTGTTTTAAATGCTTCCAGAATTTGTTCAACTGCAATTAAACCATCAGAAATTTTCTTGCTTTCCTTTATTGTTGATGTTTTAGAATATTGAGAATAACTATGCTCGGGTGTATGCCCCAATGTTAATATACGTTCAGCAACTTCATCAATTTTTAGCAACAAATCATTGTAGAGTTCTTCAAATTTTAAATGCAGCTCAAAAAACTTTTCACCTTTGATGTTCCAGTGAAAGCCCCTCGTGTTTTGATAAAAGATTGAATAGTTTGCCAATAACTTGTTTAATTTATTTGCCAAATCTTCGGCTTTGTCTTGGTGTAAACCAATTGCATTTATTTTTTTCATCTTTATTTATTTTAGAGTTTATGATTTATTGAGTGACAGATTTCATTTTCAAAAAGGCAACACCTAACCAAATTACCGAAGCTGTCATTGCAATTGCTCCGATTAATACTAAAGCAGGAGGCAAACCAAAATACACCTCTGTTAGTATTCCTATTGGCATTAACAATCCAGTAAGTGCCAACCAAGAAATGACTTTCACGTTTTGGAGTTTGTCTCTGAAATGTAGAAGCAAATAACCAATTAGGATGTTTAGAAAGGCAAACAAGTTCCCGTGAACGTGAGCCAGTCTGCTTTCAAAATGTTTTCCGATACTGTATGAGTTTGCCCATTCTTCTTTACCCGGAGCAAAGTCACGGAGGTAGATTAATAGAAAGCCATAAGCCATAAAAAGCCCCATTGTCAGGAAGCCAATTGCGATGTTGTTTTTGCCGTTCATTTTGATTGTATTTATAATGTTAGTGAATATTCACTCACAAAGGTAATTGAATTATATTCACGCCTGCAAGTTTTTTTTGAGAAAACTTTAAAATATGACGAAAATCATCTGGTGCGGTGGGAAATTGGCTCTTTTGGGGTTTGCCTGTGTGTCGGCTTGTGTGAAGGGGCAAACCCCAAATGTGCCAATGTGGGCTGGCTAAAATTATTTTTTAAAATGTGCGGTGGGGAAATTTTTAAAACAAATGCGTTGGCTTTAGTGTCGGCAAAATGGTCTGGCGGTGTCGAGTTACAGCGAAATTGTCAACCGAGTTTTTGTCGTCCGAGAATTTATTTGGCAGTCAAAAGTCTGGTCGTTTTGGTGTCCGTCTTACGGTTGCACGGTCGTCTTTTAGGCTTGCTTATAACGTTTGTGTTTACGCATCAGTTGCATTAACCCTCTATTTAAGCAGGCTTTATGAAACTAATTGCCTTTATAGAAATAGTATAAAATTAATTCTAGTAAACAAGTATACAAATTAAATCTCCCACTAAATCCGGCTTTTACCTAAAACACGGAGGCACATAAACACTTTTGTAAAATCAATAAAGCCCAATCTCAAGTCCCAAAATCACCTGCGGCATCTCCTGCATCTGATATTTGGATTTGAACAAATCGGTAAAACGATAAGACGCCCAGAGGCTGATATGGCTATATCCGAATCTGGCAAACGCTTCAGCCTGTATTTTTTTTACGTAATCGAGATCGTCGACTTCGGTACGGGCGGTGCCATATCCTGTTTCATACTTATAGACTTCCGACATAGACAAACAATATTTTCCTGTTACTCCGAGATCTAAATAAGTTCCCATGAAATTACCTCTGTTCACATCGAAGTTAAACCGATTGAATTGTCCAAGCGAAACAGCCGACACATCAAAACGTCTGTCTTCAATCGGAGTTCCGTAAGGTGAAAGTGCTCCGGGTGCTCTTTTCAGTTTATAATTCGTAAAGTCGATTTGAAATTCCCAACCTAATGAATAGAGCGGACTGATCTTAAATTTTTTCCTGAGACCAAATCCCCATGAAACAGAATTGCCTGCAATAATTTCCTGTCTGTCTGAAACCGGAAGCACAAATCCGAATTTTATCAACCCTTGTGTGAATTTTTCCTGATTGGGTCCTTTATCGTATTTCTTTTCGAGAGCTCTGTCGTAGTTTAATAAAACAGTTTGTGCCCGTGCAGAAACTGCGTTTAGAATAAAAATCAGGAATAAAATTTGTGTTAGCTTTTTCATTCTTATTTAATTTCTTCAGATTCTAATTTTGGAAAATCCAGTTTGCTGGTATAGCCTTCAAAATGAACTGTAACTTCATCGCCTTCGTTAAAATCCTGCGCCTGCAGGTTCAGCATTTCTTTTCTACCGGCAAGAAAAACAGTATACGATTTTACTGATCCGTATTTATCTGTTACTTTATAGAAAAGATTTCTTTGAGCATTATAACCTAATGCGATTTCCTGGTCGGGATAAGAATACTTTTCGCGGAGGACAACTTTTATCTGATCATTCACAATTACGAAATCAAATGTAGGCTCTATCGTTCTGGTCGTGTCAGTAAAATATTTCGCTTGAGGAATTCCGTAGCCATGTGCATAATCAAAATATGGATAAAGATGTCCGCTCTTTTCAATCTCGCGAAACAATTGCATGTTTGAAAGTGATCTGTTCGTCTGCCAGGCGCATGCTGCAAATCCTGCAACCAAGGGAGCAGAGAATGATGTTCCGAAAGCCTCCTTTATACCGCTAACGCTTGCTGCTATGATATCTGCGGGTGCAGTTACATTTGGTTTCAGACGTCCATCACTTGTTGGACCAAATGAACTGAAATAAATATGTAGGTCGGTTCCGGGATCTGTGCCACCTACTGCCAAAACACTATCAGCATCAGCAGGTGTATCGATGTAGTGCCAGTTGTCGCGAGCTTCATTTCCCGCTGAATTTACAACCAGAATTCCTTTCGATGCAGCAACTGTAGCTGCCATTGCGATGAGACTATTCCGGCCATTCATTTCATCGTTGAAATATCTGTTGTATGTATATCCTAATGAACTGCTGATAATATTCGCACCATTTTTATCTGCCCATTCAGCTGCTACCAGCCAATTCTCTTCTTCGCTAATGGTTTCTGAAAAAACTTTTTCTGTTCTTGCCAGCAACACTTCTGCACCTGTAGCGAGTCCGATCTTAACAGTATCGAGCTCACCAACAATACATGAGAGAGCGGCGCTTCCATGCCAATGGCTGACGAAAACGTCTTCTTTCTTTCTTACAAAATCATAAGTAGCAATGATCCGTTTCTCATTTCTCAATTTAGTGAATACGCTATTTTCATCTGCTCCTTTAAAACCGGCATCCAATACTGCTATACGAATCCCCTTTCCATCGATGTTTCTTTCGTTGAAAAGCTTGCCACCCAAACGATCTGTCTGATAATGTAAGAGCGCACGATTGTATGTGTTTAGATCTTTCGACTCTTCTGTTTTAAAGGCTAAAACAACTTGTCCGTTCATTTCGCGAACAGAAGAAACAAAAGGCAGTGCTTTGATGGATTCAATTCTATCTGGAGAAGTATACGCTGCTATTCCATTTAACCACCTGCTGGAATAACTTTCAGAATCGCTTAATAAAAGTACTTGTGAACAGTAATTTTCGTTGACCGGAAAATCTTTTTCATCGCAAAGATTCAATCCTTGTGACAACCTTTGGTCAATCGTTCGTTGAGAAAAATAAGCGTATGGATCGAATTCCACACCTGATTTGTCAGTAAAACTTATCCAATATTTTTCAGCAAATAGATTCCGTGAATGAATAAGCAGAATAATGACAATTACATATTTCAGTCTGTTTGCCATTCATTATCTTGTTTCAGGAAAACTTTTTTGTCCACTTAAGAATATTTACTACACGTGTTCCATCTTCATATGTATCACCAAATTTTATGCGGAGGTAATCATCAGGGAAGTCATAGGTGTATTCCATTTCCTGGCCTTTACTGATGATTGCTTTTGCCTTTGAATACTGTTTGATCTCGGGGAAATAATTTTTGTATAGATACACACCTTTCACATCAGTAGTTAAAAACTGCACATCGTATGATTCTCCGGTGAGATTGTATGATTCATAGCCGTCTTCTTTTTTAACGACAGCGACTTTCGCTGCCTTTGGATATTTACGGACATCGTACAAGGTATCATATCGATAAAATTCCTGGGTTGTGGAAACGTTCCAGATTCCTTCGATAGGATCAAGGGAATCTTTTCCTGAAACGAAGTAAGTGCGGAACGATTCTTCCGATAAAAGTTCCTGACCATTCGAATGAATGCTGATCAATAGTAGAAGTGCGGTAAATAGTTTTCTCACGATTTCAAAAATACACTTTTATTTATTACAAAGAGATAAAACAACGGCAATCCACAAACAGTTATGGGTGATAAGTTGAGGTTCTTGTTGCAAAAAAGAACCCACATTTACGCGGTTACGATTCCGGTTTTAAATTTTGTCCTTTGGCCATTTATCATTGCTGTCTGCCATGTGGTGGATAGTCGTGCAAGAGGGGAAATCGTGGGGCTTCTTGCCGGCGAAAGCGGCGTTTTTTTATTACATATCTATTCAACTTATTGGGTTTGCTTGTAAGCAAAGGCAGCGATTTTTTTTCGCGGCCCCCGGGGTAAAATATGTATAGTCTTGAACACCTAAAACAAAACTTTACTAATTACTTATTCAGCTTTATTCTTTCATGACGGTTGAGTAATTCCCACGCTGTTAAAAAAACCAACTGGGCTCTCTTTCTTAATAGTGGGAAGTTTATCTTTTCCAAAGTATCGCTTGGTTTATGATAGTCGGCATGGGTACCATTAAAATAAAAAATGACCGGAATATTATTTTTTGCAAAATTATAGTGGTCGCTTCTCTGATAGTATCTGTTGGGATCTTTATCATTATCAAAAGCTGAATCAAGTTCAAGTTTTGTAAATTCTGAATTCGTATTAAAATTGATTTGGGCAAGTTCTTTACTCAGGCGATCGGCGCCAATAAGATATATGTAGTCGGTGACTTTCAGACTATCATGCTTTTCGTCTGTTCTTCCGATCATATCTATATTCAGATTGGCTACAGTTTTTTCCAGAGGAACAATCGGATGTTTCACGTAGAACGAAGATCCGAGTAGTCCTTTTTCTTCTCCACTAACATTCATAAACAAAATACTTCTTTCCGGACCATGTCCTTCGTTTTTTGCTTTCTGAAAAAGTCGCGCCATTTCAAGAACTGCAGATGTTCCGCTTCCGTTATCATCAGCACCATAGTTTATCAGAGAATCTCTGATGCCTAAATGATCGTAATGAGACGAGATAACGATGTATTCATCTTTCTTTGATTTTCCTGAAACTATTGCCAGAACGTTTTCACCGACGAGAGATTTGGTTTCACTAATCATTTTAAGACTACACTCAACGATCTTGCTGATGATTTTCGGTTTGCCTTTTTTTTCAAGCTTCTTTATATATGCATCATACAGTTTTTTTTTATGGTGCGGTAGGAAGTTTTCTGCTGTATTCGGGCTTAAAAAAAGTATCGGAATTAATGAGCGACTTAGTTCGGAGGATAATAAAGAGTCGTTTTCGATGCGGTGAATAATTTCCGGAATGCTATCAACTACAATAAAAATAGTGGCGGGATTTTTTTCTTTTAAACTTTTTATATAGGGAATCAATTCTTGTCCGGACTCAGGAAGCGAAGAATCTTTTAGCTTTTCTTTCCATTCCGGTTTTTTCCAGCGGACTAAAATATTTTTTCCTGTTATGTTTTTTTCCTGGAAATCATTATAGGTATTACTTGAAATTCCAAAACCGGTGATCAGAATATTATTTAATATCAGAAAAGTGTCTTTAGGTGGACCAACATAATAGAAGTGATTATAGTAAATGAAATATTTACCATCGATCGCCAGATTTCTTCCTGTATTTGCCCTAATACTTAAAGAGTGTTTTTGAATTTGAACAGGAATTCCCCATCCGGAATATTTTGAGGCTAAAAAAGCGGCCGCTTTTTTCTGTCCGGGATAACCGGTTTCACGGCCTTCTAATGAGTCTGAGGCTAAAACAGATAGGTAAGATCTGATGGAATCTTCGGAAAGGGCATCGGCATAATCTTTTTTCAAAGACTGTGAAAATGCTGACTTCCGGGGGAAGAAATTTAAAAGTAAGAGTAAGTTAAAGAGTAGGAGTAAGTTTCGTAAACGCATACTTTGTTAACAAAGAGCTATTTTGTTTACACGGTTTTGATGCCTTCCGCCCTCGAAATCAGTTGAAATAAAGGTTGTTGTGAATTCTTTTGCCTCGTCTGGTGAAATAAAGCGAGCCGGTAAGCAAAGTACGTTAGCATTATTATGCTGACGAGCCAGCGATGCCAGATCATTTCGCCAGGCAATTGCTGCCCGAATCTGCTGATGTTTGTTTGCTGTAATAGCTACACCATTTGCGCTTCCGCACAACAAGATTCCAAGATCCATTTCGTTCTTTTCAATACTTTCCGCCAGTGGATGTACAAAATCGGGATAATCGACAGAGGTTTCAGAATTGGTTCCAAAATCCTTAACTTCATAACCTTCCGAAATAAGGAATTCTTTAACAATTTCCTTGTAAGCGAATCCTGCATGATCGCAACCTATTGCAATTCTGGGTGTTTTCATCGTATTTGAAATTAAGGGAAATGACTATATGCTTAATAACAAAAGTAGTATTTTGTTTTCAACATCATGGAAAAGTCAATAATTATAAAGCTGGAAATAAAGCGAGTGCAAAACAATTTATTAACAGTAATTTTGTGCATTCATTGTATAAACGGTTATTAAGATGTGAGAAGATTGTCTTGTTTTGTTCACTTGTTAATCGCCTTAATCAAATTAAAACAGCAGTCAAGGAAAAGATGTTAGAGTTGTATACCGACTTACGCACAAAATTCAGGGTGGTTATGAACCGGAGTGCTCTGACTTTTTATACAACGAGTCATTATTCACCACTTGTTAATATCTAAGGATGAATTTACAATTCAAACGATTGTGAAATGATAAAGTGTTCATTACTCAAATAAAAAAGTGTGTAACTCAGAAGTCAAGCAAAATGAAGTCGAATTACAAACAGTATGAACAGGCTAATAATAGTAGTAGATTTTATAAATTTAAAAAATAAAATATGTTATGATTACTATTGATGAAAAGTTGGATCGGGTAGGCAAGCGGGGATGGCTGGATGTGAAAGTTGATCCGACAATCGATATCTTTGCAGAGATCGCTCGACTGAAAAAAGAAAAAAATGCAATTATTCTCGCCCATTATTACCAAGATGCAGACATCCAGGATGTTGCTGATTTTATCGGAGACAGTCTCGGACTTTCGCAGGAAGCAGAGCGAACTGAAGCTTCGATCATCGTTTTCGCCGGTGTTCATTTCATGGCCGAAACGGCGAAAATTTTAAACCCAACCAAAAAAGTTGTTTTACCGGATCTGCGCGCAGGATGTTCACTCGCAGATGCTTGTCAGCCGGTTGACTTTGCAGCTTTCAAAGCAAAAAATCCTGATCACATTGTAATTTCGTATATCAATTGTTCTGCAGAGATCAAAGCTATGAGCGACATCATCTGCACCTCTTCAAATGCAATAGGAATCGTTAACAGCTTGCCTCCTGATCAGAAGATCATCTTTGCACCTGACAAGAACCTGGGACGTTACATCGTAAAGAAAACAGGCAGAGAGATGTTGTTATGGGATGGTGCATGTATGGTGCATGAGATCTTTTCTCTTGAAAAAATTACAAGACTGAAAGCAATGCATCCGAATGCTAAACTGATCGCTCATCCTGAATGTGAAACACCTGTTCTTGATGTTGCAGATTTTATTGGATCAACAACAGGATTATTGAATTACACAAAAAAGAGTCAGGATAAAGAATTCATCGTTGCAACTGAAACAGGAATTTTACATCAGATGATAAAAAATTCGCCCGATAAAACTTTCATTCCGGCTCCACCGAATAATGCATGTGCCTGCAATGATTGTCCGCATATGAAATTGAATACGCTTGAAAAATTATATTTATGTCTGAAAGAAGAACTGCCTGAATTACTGATGGACGAAGCGATCAGAGTAAAAGCATTAATTCCGATAAAAAGAATGTTACAAATTTCCAAAGATCTTGGATTGTAATTTTATTCAACTAAAAATAACACTATGAAATTCCGAATATTTTATATCTGTCTGTTTTTTTCTTTCATGAATGTTGTTGCTCAGGATACCGATTCTGCAGGCATCAGTAAATTTTATTATCCGAATGGAACTATTTCCAGTGAAGGCCGCTTGCTGAAAGGTAAACCGGATGGTTACTGGAAAAGTTATTTTGAAAGCGGAAGAATAAAATCAGAGGGTAACAGATTGAATTTTAAACTCGATAGTTTATGGAAGTTTTATAATGACAGCGGATTTGTTACTGCAGAATATAATTACAGAGAAGGATTGAAAGACGGACTTCAGAAAACTTATTATGAAAACGGAATCATTCAATCGGAAGAAATGGATTCCATGAGTGTGAAGCACGGACTTTTTAAATTGTATGATACAGAAGGAAAACTTTATAAAGTAATTCCATTTACAAGTGGTGTTGAAAACGGTCTGGCAAAGGAATACAGAAAAGACGGTGTGTTGATAACAGTGACAAATTATAGAAATGGTTATTTTCAAAAAGAAGAAAAAATAAACCGCATCGATAAAAATGGTTTACGTCAGGGACTTTATCGTGAGTATTTTGAAAATGATAAAGTAAAAACGGAGGGATTTTATAAAGACGATAAGAAAGACGGAATCTTTAAAGAATACAATGCAGAAGGTCGTGTGATAAAAAAGGAAGAATACAGGATGGATGTTTTGATTCCGACATTGGTAGAAGACAAAGAAAAGTTTGAAGTCAAGAGAAAGTATTATCCGACTGGTGCAACGAAGATCGTCGGCACTTACAAAAAAGGAGTTCCTGAAGGTGTGTTCAGAATGTATGATGAAAAAGGAAACATCGACAGCGCAAAAGTTTTTACTCAAGGAAAATTGCTTCGTGTAGGAAGAATGGATAACCAGGGATTAGAGCAAGGTGAATGGAAAGAATATTACGAAAGCGGACAGCTTCGTGCAATCGGAAATTATGTTGATGGAAAGCGTGATGGTATCTGGAAGTTTACCTATGAAAATGATTCTCTGGAACAGACGGGTGCATATGTAAAAGGAAAACCAAATGGTCCCTGGAAATGGTTTTATGCAGATGGTTCTGTGCGAAGAGAAGAAGTATATAAGAACGGACTGGAAGATGGTCTGATGAAAGAATATTCCAACGAAGGAATTGTAATGGCCGAAGGAAATTTTGTTGAAGGAAAGCAGGAGGGCGACTGGAAATATTCAATCGGTGAATATGTTGCTGAAGGAAAATTCATCGAAGGTCGTGAAGATGGAATGTGGAAACAGTTTTATGATGATGGCAAACTTGCTTTCGAAGGCGAATTTTTAGACGGACAAGAAACGGGAGTACATAAGTTCTATTGGGACAATGGCCGTATCCGCCAGATCCGTTCGTATCGGTTGGGATTACCTGATGGTGAATGGAAGACGTATGATGAGAATGGTGCTGAAGTTCTGAAAGAAACTTTTTCAAGCGGGAATTCGCGGAAGATAGAGGCGGAGGCGACGCCGGAGGGTGGGGAATAGTAGAATTAACACGGAGAAAAAGGAGAAAAAAAATAAGTTCACGGAGAGATAATTTCAGGATTCTATTTTCTTTTTATTTTGAAATAGATTTACCGGAGTTGAATGTTTCACGGGGAACCGAGTTGGTAAATTAAAGTGCGAAACTTTAATTTCTTTAAACACGGAGAACACTAAGAACACAATGAGAACACGGAATGACTTACAAGAAAGACTCTGTGAACCACTAATTTTTTTCTTTATGAACTCTGTGTTTTATTTTTAATGTTTCACGAGGAACACTCCATTCATAACTCAATAACCTTTTTATCGCTTTCATTCAGATTCATGATCGTGTATGAATTGATGTTGCATATCGTCATCAGATCAAAAACGTTTATTAAGTCATTATAGGATGAATTATCTGACGGCTTGATCAGGACAAAAACAGAGTCATTGACAATTTTATTTTTTTGCATTAAGATTTTACGAATTGAATTCGGTCCCTCTGAAAAAGTTGCCGGTAATGCCCTAGCTGCTTTGTCTTCAGCGCCCATGTACCATTTTAGTTTACGGTCGTTCATGATCAACAGGTTGAAGGCTTTTGATTCAGCGAGCAGAGTTGGGCTTTTGGTTGACTGATTATCGGGCATGATCAGATCAATGATCTTGTGACTCTTGAAAGTCGTTGTCATGATAAAAAAAGTCAGGAGTAAAAATGCAAGATCGACCATTGGTGTCATATCGATATGAGTGGAGGATCTTTTCTGACGAACTTTCCGGTGGCCGGAGGAAAGGTCTGTGTTGGTGGTTTGGATCTCTGACATGTTGTGGTTTATATGTTAGAGAAGAGTATTTAAAATTTCCATAAATTAAATGGAGGGAAAAGAAAAGGCGTGTGCTCGTATGTTTGAAAAAAATTTAACACAAGAACACTGCGCACAATAAGATCACGGATAAATTCCGTGCACTTTTGTCAACTTAGTGTTCTTGTGTTTAAATATATTGTTTCACGGGGAACAAAATGGTTGTTTCACAGAAACCTACCTTTTCTTTTTCCGATGATAACTATTTCCCCCTCTTAAAACCTTCACTGGTTTTTTGATCATGGTTACATCACCTTGTTCGGAGATGCGCGAGATCATTTTGAAATCGATTTGCTTGCGGAGGAGATCGCAACGCATGACCTGAATGCGGACGACATCGCCCATTGTGTATTTATGTTTTGTGCGTGAACCGATAACACAATAATTCGTTTCATCGAATTCATAAAAGTCATCATCCAGATCGCGGAGGCGGATCATACCTTCGCATTTGTTTTCTATGATCTCTACATACAATCCCCATTCAGTAACTCCGCTGATCACACCATCAAACTCTTCACCGACCTTGTCTTGCAGATATTCGACTTGTTTGTATTTTGTTGATGCGCGTTCTGCCTCTGATGCTTTGATCTCCATCTGCGTGCTGTGTTTGCATTGCTCTTCTAATAACGATGCATCAGCGCCTTTTCCACCAGCGAGATAATGTTCCAATAGACGATGAACGAGCACATCCGGATAACGGCGAATGGGCGAAGTAAAATGTGTATAATAATCAAAAGCCAGTCCGTAGTGGCCGATGTTTTCTGTTGTATAAACGGCTTTCGACATTGTTCGAATGGCAAGCGACTCAAGTACGTTCTGTTCTTTTTTGCCATGAACGTCTTTCATCAATCCATTCAATGAACTTGCAATTTCACGGTCATTACCGATCTTTAATGTATAGCCGAACTTCCTTGCAAAGCCAACAAAGTTTTCAAGTCTGTCGCTTACCGGTGAATCGTGAACACGATATACGAATGGTTTTTTCTCTACGCGAATTGTTTCTTCCTGATTACCTGATTTGTTTTTTCCTTCAGAAATAATGTCGTGTTTCTTTCCTACAAATTCTGCAACGGAACGATTGGCAAGCAACATGAACTCTTCGATGAGTTTATTGGCATCTTTACTTTCTTTCAGATAAATACCAAGCGGTTTTCCTTTTTCATCGAGACGAAAGCGGACCTCTACTTTTTCAAAAGCAATTGCCCCATCTTTGAAGCGTTCTTTGCGAAGTATTTTTGCAAGTCGATCCATTGTGAGTATCTCTTCTTTCAATGGGCCTTCACCTGTTTCAATAACCTCTTGCGCATCTTCATAAGCAAAGCGATGATCACTGTAGATTACAGTTTTACCGAACCATTTTTTTACAACTTCTGCATTGTCGTTCATTTCAAAGACTGCAGCGAAACAAAGTTTTTCCTCATGCGGACGAAGCGAGCACACGCCGTTTGATAATTTTTCAGGCAACATGGGAATTACACGATCGACAAGATAGATGGATGTGGCGCGGTAATATGCTTCTTTGTCAAGCTGAGATGTCGGTCTTACATAATGTGAAACATCAGCAATGTGTACTCCTATCTCGTAATTTCCGTTTGGTAATTTCTGTATTGAAAGTGCATCATCAAAATCTTTTGCATCGACGGGATCAATCGTAAATGTTGTGATCTTTCTGAAATCGCGGCGACGTTTGATTTCATCTTCAGGAATTGCCAATGGAATCTTTTCGGCCTCCTCTTCGACACGTTTCGGAAACTCCAGCGGGAAACCGTATTCAGACAAAATTGAATTCATTTCCACATCGTTCTCGCCCGGCCATCCTAGTATTTTAGTGATCTTTCCAATTTGATTCTTTGTGCCTTTTGGCCAGTCAACAATTTCTGCAATCACTTTTTGTCCGTGCTGAGCATTGTTGATCATGTTTTGTGGAATGAAAATATCCACTAACATTTTAGAACTATCGGGAACTACGAAAGCATATTTTCCCGAGAGCTGAACCATACCGGCGAATTCTGTCTTTGCGCGTTCAAGAATCTCAACAACTTCTCCTTCTATCCTTTGATTCCTGTGTCTGGCATAGAGATAGATCTTGACCTTATCGCCATGTAAAGCGTTTTTTACATTTTTAGGAGCGATATAAACATCGTCTTCATCGTTTTCACTTAGAATATACGCAGCTCCGCCATTTGTAATATCAATTATACCTTCCAGATAGGCATGTTTCGGTTTCAGTTGAAATTTTCCTCGCTCAGTTTCAATGACATCGCCTTTATCCTGGAGTTCAGCAAGAATAAACAGAATTTCTGTTTTCAGTTCACCGTTAAGGTCATCCATACTGGCATCGGGACCCTTCGTTTGACGAAGAAATTCAGTGAAAGCAGGTTTTATAATTCGGGTAAGCTGCTTGTAATTGTACAGCGTATTAGGGTGGCGGTTAAAACTCTTAAATATTTCCGCAAGTAAAAAAGTTCTTGACGGATCGTCGGCCTTTTTTTTGTTTTTACTCATCGTTTAGATAATCTCTGTTTTGGTCATTATTCATCAGGACCAACAACAATTTATTTTGTTAGTTTCACGTGACAACATAAAGTTACAGTTTCATACCGTAGAATGCCAACTCCGGCTAAATAATTATAACCCTTGCCCGTTAATAACCTTCAAAAAAATCTCTGTAATAATGCAACGAATGTGTGAAAAAAGCGTTTCATAACTTTTAAAATTCAGTTAAGTCTACGCTAACCGCAGACGTAAATTTACGAAGACCAACTAAACAATACCAATTAATACCAACCAAAACCAGAAAAAATGGAAAACAAGAATCAGGAACAAGGCAAGAACAAAGGCACGATATGGATCGTATTGTTGATCTTGTCTGCCGTTCTGAACATTTACCAGTGGAGAAACCACACAACATCGGTAAGCAACTACGAATCCAAAGTTGATACTCTCGTTGTAGAAAAAGTAAATGTGGAGCAGGAGTTGTCAGAAACAAAATCAGAATTGGAAAAATACCGCGGTATTTCTTCTAATCTTGACAGCTTGCTGAATGAGGCTCAGGCAAAGATCGACGAGCAAGCAAAAAAAATCAGAGGACTTGGCGCGAATGCTAAAAATTCAAAAGAGCTGAACGAGAAGCTGAAACAACAATTAGCAGATCTTCAGATGCTACGTGATGAATATCTTACGCGAATCGATTCGTTGTTGATGGCCAATAAACAATTGGTTAATGAGAAAGAAGAATTGACCAGCACAAATCAGAATCTAACAAAGAATCTTGAAACAACAGTTGCTACTGCATCGGTATTAAAATCAGAATACATTAAAGTTGCGACTTTCAAGAGAAAGGGAAATGGAAAATACACAGAGACAGCTCTTGCAAAACGTACTCATAAATTGAGCGTGTGTTTCGATGTACTGGACAATAAAATTGCTAAGACAGGTGACAAGACAGTTTATCTGAAGATCACTGAACCGGGTGGAAAACAGATCGGAAACAAGAGTACAGGTTCTGCATCATTCAAAACGTCGACTGGAGAAGAAGTAATGTATGCTGCTTCATCTACGCTTTCTTATACAGGTGTTAAACAAAATGTTTGTATGGATTACGAAGAGCAGGAAGACAAAATGTTTCCTCCGGGAACCTATATGGTTGAAGTGTACATTGACGGTGTATTAAGTGGCGCCGGCTCTGCTGTACTTCGGTAATTAGAAACAGAGATATTTTTTTTAAGAATGCACGGTCGGAAGGTCGTGCATTTTTGTTTTAGAGAGAATAAAACGCAGAGAAAAAATTAAACACAGAGAGACATAGAGAAAAAAAGGGAGAAAAAAGAGAAATATTTTATTCTCCTTTTTTCTCCCTTTTTTTCTCTGTGTTCTCTGTGTTAAATCACCCTGTTTACTTTTAGGATAAAACACTATAGAACCCCCAATAAGAAAACAAAACAATCAACACCAGGTAAACAACACTATTCAAAGTAAAAATCCATTTTGGAAAAAAAGCCCAGCTTGAATCTTTGAGAATTTTTCTGTTGATATTCAGAATGGGAATGATAAGCAGTAACAAAACGAATGGTATATATGATGCAACGCTTACAATAGAGAACGATCCATTGGAATATGGCGCGGGAAAGTAGTAGATGTTCATTTCTGTAGCTAACAGATAAATGTAATATGACATAGCAATGCTTAAAGGAATCATCAACGTACCGAAGATCGGGTAGGGCGTGCCTTTTTTCTTTAGAAAATGATAGACAGAAAAAATAACGGTTGATAAAAGAAAGAACATCAGACAAAGACCGAGAAAGATACTTAGTCCCGGACTATTCAACGGTGTTTTGAAGTCCTTTAGGTCTTGAAACTCCGCATTAGCAGGAAACAAAGCAGGAATTTCTAATGAATGATCTCCTTTAGCAAGCTCGTCTTTCAGAACGAATTTGATTTGTTTATCGTAGTCATGATAGAAGTTCAGGTATGTAATACCCGCATTCAAATCCAGGATAGAAGTTAACAATGTGCCATCGCCATGTTTTTGCCTGCACACATGCATTGTATCGGAAAGAGCTGTGCAAAATGCCAAAGACGTATCGATTTTGTTTTCAAGGAAAGCGGAACCATTTTTATATCGCGCTTGTTTGATGCTTTTGAAATCTTTAATTGTAGATGGACAGAAATTCGCCAGGACATATTTCGGGTCATTTCCTAAAGTTAATTCGTAGGGTTCGACTACAAGATATTTTCCGGATTTATCCACATAGAAAAACACATCGTTACTAAGGGTGCTGTGATCATATTTTTCGATATAGATTTTAACCTCCTCAACAGTTTTACAAGTATGTAAAATGTCTTTTAAATAATTCGTACGACTTGTGATTTGTTTTTTATCCGAAAAGTCACGTTTATTATCTGGAGTGGCAGTTGCCAGAGTCACAAAGGCAAGTCCGAATTCGTTCATGCCGGTTTGAGGAACAAAACCAAACTCATCAGTTCTTGCTCCGGAAAAAGCTGTCCCATAGCCACGGGTTTCGAACCAGATTCTGGGAGTTTCAAACCAGGTGTCGTAGTTGCTGCCGACCATGGTTTTGTCACCTACTGTTACTTTGTAAGTGCTGCATGAATGTACGTCGTTGGCAATGGTAATTAAAGTTATGAATAGAAAAAATCCCGCCAGATATTTAATCACGATGTCTATGTTTAGTAAGAGCTTTTAACGAAAACGGTATTTTAATATTTAACATTTTGTAAATTATTGATGAGATTTCCTTATTTTCTCTTGACAAGGAATTGTCTACAAATTAGAACAAATTAAACGAAAGCGTCAAATAAATAATTAGAAAGCTCAATCTGCATCATCTTCCTTCTTTGAAGAATCTTTCTTTTTGTTTTCTTTTTTATCTGATTGAATTACATCACGGACTTTTTTCATTTCATTTTTATCCAATCTTTTATTTGAACGTCCATTCATTCTAATGTCGTGTTCGTTTCCGCTTTTGTGACAAGAAACACAATCGGAAATATTTAAAATTCCCTCTTCACGGTGTTCTTCAATCATTTTGTTTTCTGAGTGTTCATGACAACCATAACATGAATAGGATTTAAAATTATTATTTGTATGACAGGTGTTACATTTTACATCGTGATCTTTGTCAAGAACAAAATAATCCGAATGATCAAAAGTAGACGGTTTCCACTTATCCGTAGAATGACATTTATCGCAGTTGTCTTTGAGTGAAGCATGAAACGAATCATCAGGACGCGAATGACACGTTGCACAATTATTTTTCTC
Source organism: Bacteroidota bacterium (assembly GCA_016711505.1). Lineage (NCBI taxonomy): Bacteria > Pseudomonadati > Bacteroidota > Bacteroidota bacterium. The sequence continues at coordinate 107,678 of JADJSV010000018.1, forward strand.
TGTTGCTGTGATCATATCGTGATTGAACGTCCCTTCAAATTTCCATCCTGAAGTATTGTGACAATCTTTACAGGAACCAGATAACAGACTGTGGAGCTTATCTGTTGGTTTATTGTGACAAGCATTACAGTTGCTGATTACTGCTTCTGTTAAAAGATCATGCTTGAAATCGCTCAATGAGCTTTCCGGCATTTTTCCTTTGTGATCTGTATGACATGCTGTACATTTTTGATCAGAAAGATTTTCATGAAACAAAACTTTACTATTAATGACGTCTTTTCCTTTTATCGTATCTTTTCCTATTTCGGATAATTTATGGCAGGCGATACATTTAGCATTTGAAACACCTTTAAATGGAATGTGACAAGACAGACATTTTTGATTCAATGATTGATGGCCTTCAACCAATTCTCCGGGACTGATTGTTGAATGCGGAAAAAAATACATTAGTCCAATGCAAACGATTACTATTGCAAATGCAATCGTCTTTTTCATTTTGTAAAGATCAGTATTGATATAATATGTAAAAGAGATAGAGCAGCAAGGACCATGGCAATAGGCATATGTACCTGACGCCATTTTTTCATTGTATTAACTGTCAGAGAATCGAAGTGGAGTTTCTTTTCTATTTGATCCGGATTTAGTCCTTCTATAATGAGGCTTTGCTTTCTTTCTTTGAGCGATTCATTTGCTTTTTTCAATAAAAACTTTCCGATGAGGCCGCTTGCGACAACTATTAATAGCATGAAAATAGCCAACCATGGGATCAAAGCATTGAAGTGTATTCCCGCATGAACAAGAAGCATTACAGAACCTGACCAGGCAAGATATTCATGCAGAGCTAAAAGTTTTTTTGGAGAACCGGATTGAATTATTTTTCTTTTCCTTAATGAGTATATGAATGAAAATAAAATAACTGCCGTTCCAATTATTCCTAACCTCCGGCCAATATATATCATGTCTAGTTTATGAAGAGCATAATCCACCAGAATTGCCAGCAAGATCATTAACCCATACCATTGAAAGAAGGGCAAAACATATTTTACAAACAAAGGTTTCATATCATGCAGCACTCAATTACTCAAATGTCGTAATTGAATATAATACTGACTATGATGATGGTCATTAAACCGGATAACAATCTATAAAACCACAACCTTCATTTGATAAGAATGGGTATCCGAATAAAGAAAAAGAAAATAAACTCCGGGAGTTGCTTCATCAATTGTTATGTGCAATTCTGAAATTCCGGGAATGAGATTTAATTTTTTTTGCCTGACAACTTTTCCAAAACCGTCAACAATTGTAAGGCTTGCATCAACAACAGTTTCCGAATTTACTCTGACATTAAAATTGCCGTCAGAGGGATTTGGAAAAGCTACAAGATTGATGATATTGCCCGAAAGTTCGTTGACAGATAACGTAAGGGACTGATCCATTTGCTGCATGCCCAGCGTCAGCATATAGTTTCCGGTGATCATTGTTGAGGAGAACGGTTCACCGATTGTATATTCAAGTGTATTTCCTGTTCCACCGGATGTTACAAGAGCAGATCGGGTGATCTGTTGCGACACAGCAGGTCCATGAATGCATGCAACAAGGAATGCAAGGATGACAATATTGCGATAAGTGAAATTCATATTAGTAAACTTTATAACCGGAGAAAATACATGGCAATCCATTTGCTATTGTAGCACCAGCTGATTGGTTGTGAAAAATCCGGACCTTGACCGTTTGACCGGCTTGCAAATACAGTTGATCAGAAAACTTAGAATTTAGAACTGCCATATCGCAAAAATAATCTTGTTGATGATCTAAGGCCACTGTTCCTGTTATAAGATATGTAGACACACGTGTACATGCAGAAAAAGGATTCCAAAAGATACTGACGTTGAATTGATATACACCCGCTTCAGGAGCTGTGAATCCGGATGAGTCAGCACCATTCCCATCATTGTATTCAATAGCGCCCAATTGCAATGGTGTTGCTGATCCAACACCAACTGTTACGGGAATTATATTTGCACGAAATCCAATTTTCGTTCCCGAAGTTTTAGAATGTAGTGCATATGGAACACTGAGCATTTGTGTAATCCCCATTTGTACAAAGGCTGAACCATTGTTTGTGTCCAGCTCAACAGATAAGTATTTGTCAGCGTTTCCCCAATCGATCTGATCGAAAGTACCTGAAACAAGAACCCCTTGTCCAACATTTACAGTGAACAATCCAAGCAAGCTTGTTGTGGTGGAGTGTGTTTCTGAGTATACAACCGGTCCTGTTGCAGAACTATCGAGTATACTTAACCGAAGAGAAATAGCCCTGTTACTTAATATATTTCCCAGTGAATTTCTTGCTGCTCCCTGAAAGGGTATAGCTTGGGGTTGAGCAAAGGAAGTTATTGTAAAAGTTATTAATAACAATAGCGTAGAAAATAAATTTTTCATTTTGTTTTGTGGATTTGTAACGAATGTAATTAAATTATAATTGAATGGCGCATTGTGCTCAAATATTTATTTATTCCGTGTAAATTTATTATTGTTTGAAAATTTCGTTAATTTATTAATGTTACTCCGGTCATATCTGCCATGTTGTTTTTCAAAAAGGCATAAGTAATTTTGTCCACGTTACAATTTATAAATTTGACTTTTTTAAACCGATCATTATTTTTGAAAAAAGTATTTAGTATTGTGGCGTTTTGAAATTTAACCCCATAGAAAGAACAGTTTTCAAAATGACAGTCCTCAAAAGTTCCTTCAAAAATAATGTTACTAAGATTTGTATTATTGAAAATTGTAAGTTTCCAAACAGCATTTTTGACATCGTTGCTCTCGAAATTCAGGCCCAATATTTTTGCTGCCGAAAAATCAGCTTCTGTGAAATTACATTTTTCAATATTGTTTTTATAAAGCTCGGCGTCTATGAATGAACATTTGACAAATTGATTTTTTGATAAATTGGAAGATTGAATTTTACTACTACTCAGGTCTGAGAATGAAAAATCACATTGTTCAATGTTATTCTTTCCAAGAACAAGTCCGGAGAGATCGGAATGCATGAATTTGCAGTTCTTCATATTTGACGAACTGAATTTTTCTTTCAGATTCTTTAATCCCGAAAAGTCAGCATCAGTCCAGTTTCCCTGCGACATGTCCCAATTCAATTCGAATTTTTTAACCGGCTCTTCTACCTTGTTTGGGATTCTTGGTTCATCGGCGCTGCCTGATGTGGGAGTAACAATGTTGTCGTTTTGAGCACTGTCTGAAAAATAGTTCAAGTCAACGCCGAAAATGTCTGCCAGACGGTTTAGGGTTGTAATGTCAGGCATTGATTCCCCCCGTTCCCATTTACCAACGGCTTGTGAACTAATAGATACTTGCTGAGCAAGATCAGCTTGGGAGAGATTGATTTTTTTCCTTGCTGTGGCAATTTTATTGCCGAGTGATTTAGAATTTAACATCTTTTTTTGTTTTAAATTGATGTTGCAAAGTTATTTTGCCCGATGAACAAAATGCAAATCCATTCTGCTACTTATAGTTGTAATTGCACAACCATCAGTAGTTTTTTGACAATATTAAGTTGTTTTAAGGAGAAGGGAGAATAAAAAGCAACAAACGAAAAGTTTTCTTTTAAAGCGACAGCTTCCGGGCAATCCGGAAATCCATTGAATCCCGGTAAATGCAGTGTTTAATTTTCAGGTTTTAATATAATGTTTTCTGTGGAAGAATCAAGTTCAAGTCGCCCATCCTCATGCAGTGTATAATGATATTCAAAGGAGTTTCCGTCGTCGGTAATCACAGTAACCCGAGTTTCATCTTTGTGATATTTATATGTCTGAGCCTCAAAAAGCGAATCAGCCGGAGTGACAACTAAACTTTGATCGCTTTTGAAATCATATATACTTCCGGTAATATCAACATGCCAACCGGGCTGCTTGTTTAGGATATCGACAATTTTCCACTTTCCAATGATTGCGGATTTTCCTGTTTCTGTTAATTTAAAAAATCGCTCGCTGGTGGGATATTTATTATAATTAGAATCGAGGCGAACGAAAGCAAAATCTACAATACATGTCCCGGCTGAACTTTGAACGGCTGAAAATGCGCACAAAAATACAAAGATGAAAAAGATGACAGGTTTCAAAATAATTATTTCTTTTTTGATTTAGGATTCAGATTTTTCTCATACATCTCGATCCATTCCTTTGAACTCATTTTTTTCATTAATTCACCAATGAGTTTATAAGGAATTTCATCCATCTTTTTAAACCGAACGCAACTCTTGCCCATGTCAAGTTTTTGTTTGCTGTGCTTTGGATATTCACTAACAAACCATTTTAGCAATTTAGGATCAGCATAAATTCCCATGTGATAGAAATTAATGGATCCTTTCTGTGAAGCGATTCCGGCAAACGGAAGAGGCTCTTCAGGTTTGCAATGATAACCGGCAGGATATAACTTGTGCGGAACAACATAACCTAGTCCACCATAACTAATCGCAGGCTCAAATCCTTTTGGCAGATTTTTAACTATTACTTCGTGAAGTTTGTTGAATGGTTCAACTCTGTCTTCCGGAAGGTTGATTAAAATTTCATTAACGGTCTTGCCTTGGGCTTTCATGGGAATTATTTATAGTTCAAATATACAAATGAATCTATACTACTAAAACGGTAAATGCGGATTAAAAATCCGCAGCTCGAATGCAAAGGATTGAAAATCCTTCGCAACGGGGGATTGAAAATCCACAGCTTGAAGCAAAGGATTGAAATTCCTTCACAGCGGGAAATCCTTCGCAGCTGATATTTTTATTTTGTCCAGGGCTCTTTTAATTTGGCATCCATAATTTTTTGGCCATCATAAATACTTAGTCCTTGCCAGCTTCCAAACCAGACTTGTTCTTTGTTGTCTTCTAAAATACTTAACGTAACATTGGAAGTTAAGCCATTTTCAGTTGTGAATCGCGTGAAAGCAGAACCATCATAGCAGTAAACACCAGCTCCTTCGGCCGTGAACCAAATATTTCCCCGGCTGTCTTCGCAAAAATTATAGGTTTCTACACCTTCAATAATTCCATCTTTCGTAAAGTTGGTGTACGTTGTGCCATCATATTTACTGACACCACCATAAAAAGTTCCGATCCAAATATTTCCTTTTTTGTCTTCCAAAATATCTGCAGTATTATTGTCGGTTAGCCCATTCTTATTTGTTAAATGTGTAAACTCGCCATTCTTGTATTTGAAAATCCCATTACCATCGGTAACAAGCCACATCGTTCCATTTTTATCTTCAACAAATTTTAAAACCAATTTATCGGAAAGCATAGGTTTTGGATCTTCCACTTTTGTTTCAGGCAATAGAAAAGGAGTAAACTTTTTTCCATCAAAGTGACTAACTCCGCCTATCGACCCAACCCAAATGAGTCCTGTGTTGTCAATTTCTAGACCCCAAATTTCTTCATTTTGCAATCCAACTTCTGTGGAGAATACTGTAAACTTTTCTCCATCATATTTTATAAGTCCGGAAGATGTTCCAAACCAGATATTGCCAACCTTATCTTCAACAATTTCTCTAACCGAAAACCATTTTCGTATTTGTTCAATGGTAACATTTTCAAGTTTCTGACCATCGTATAGTATAATCCCATCAGTATTAGTTCCAAACCAATAGTTTCCTTTTTTATCCTGGTACATTGTCCTTACAAACTCCGATACCATTCCATTTAAATTGGTGTGAATTTGCGGAAACGTTGTGTTTTGATTTAGATTACTTGACCGATTGTTAGTTCCAATTTCTGTTTTATCATCAACCGGTTTTTCTTTCACCTGTCCTGAGCAAGATGACATTTGACAAACCCAAACAAAGAGAAATATATTTTTTATTGTAGAAATTTTCTTGCTGGCAATGTTTGTCATGTTGTTGGATTTATGATTCTTGAAAACGTTTGAATTAGCATACCCAAGTACATAAGAGGCAATGTTGATTTTGAAGTAATACAATTATAAACATAAAACGTCAATCATGGATGGGTGTGGATTAAAAATCCACAGCTCGGGAGCAAAGGATTGAAAATCCTTCGCAGCTGAAATTCTATTCCTCAAAAACGAGAGGACATACATTGGGTGCTAACTTTATGACATTCTCGGCTGAATTTTCGCCAATATTCATAAACAACCAATTGCTCCCGTTTTCGGAAATTGCAATCAATTTACTTTTAAAACTGAAGTCACGGGACGGCATCGACATAAAGGTCCCCTGCTCAATCAAACACTGCAATTCCTTACCATAACTTACAACTTTATTCAAATTGATCAATTTGAATTTTTTGATTTCTATATTGTGGTTCTTCATCGCTTTCAAAGTTGTTTCACTCGACTTGAACTATGCTTTCAAAAGATCACTGCATGGCCCTTCCAGACTTTTAATTATTTTTGAAGTTTTCTCTTCTACAGAAATTTTATTTCTGCTTCAACATAATTAGTTTCTTTGAGAAGTTTGACGCCCGCGCTAAATGCTTTCTGTGCTTCTTCCTGACCTTTTACCAGAAAAAAAGTGAGTAGGAGACAGATTAAAGTTGAAATCTTTTTCATGTGTATTTTGTTTTGATAAATTACAATAAAAGTTCCATCACTGATTTTACTTCTTGAACTCTTTTGTTACTTCAATTTTCCCAACAATGTTGTTATTAAATTCTTCTAGTTTGTCAGCAGGAATCCAAAGTTCATTGTGAATTAGTCCGCCTACGTTTTCGATTTTGAATTTCGACAAGTAGTCTTTCCTGACAGCAAACCTTGTCACATAACCGACACCATATGCCGGAACATTCCATTCTTTTGAAATCTGTATTGCGTATTCTTCGTTCATCACCGGGTAAAAGATTGGTTGTTCAGGTAATCTTGGCGGAAATTTTGTCCAGCCCGATTTTTCAATTAAGTCGAGTTCGACTTGATTTACAGGCCTGAATAAAAATGTGGTATCTACTGTATTCATTATTTATATCATTGTAATTGTTTCTTGAAGTACTACACGTCTCGGTATTATAATCAATCATTGCACCTGACTTCGACTTGTTGTTAAATATTTCTTCAAACTACATACTTATTTTTGAGCTTTCCACCTGTCTAATCGTTTCATTCCTCTTGTAAAGAGCCAAGAAACAAATCTTGAATGTCCACCTTCCATCATTTTTTTCTGGCAATATTCTTGAAATTCTGAGACATTATTTCCCTTGTAAACAAATTCGCCATTTTCATAGCAGTAGGAACAATATTTTTTGCTAATACTTTTGTCCGCATTTGTTCCACCTCCTTTTTCGTCTCGTTTTAATGGCATTCCGCAAGACTGACAGTTTTTAAATTCTTTATCCATTTTTAGCGTTGTTATTATTTTGGTAGAGTTCTTGGTTGGGTTGCACCTAACGTTTAGCATTGCCGAAGCATCATTTTTTTACCGAAATATAAACATTTAAAGAGTAAAATAATTATGTTGTGGCAATGCGCTGATAGATCCAGAGGCAGTTATTTTATTTTATTCGTTTTAGTTTTATTGGTATCTGAGAAAAGTGTTATTTCACTCTTTGATTTTTTTAACGGAAGGGGATCCCACGCTCCTTTTCTAAGAGGATTAACGCAACTCACGAGAATAAAACAGATCCCCCAAAAAGCGAAAAGATGGAAACGATATTTATTCAATTTACGTAAGGGTTTCATTCTTCTAGTCTTAATCAAAATTTATTATTCTATTTCAAAATGTTTCATTAGAAGCAAAACTCTAACACGTATGATAGAATAATATTTGTAATTACAGTTAATTTTTTTGGCGTGCGGTGTTAGCGGCCGACGCATTACTTGGTCGTCAACATGCTTATTGCTTCTTCAACATTATCTACTTCTATGATCAATTTTTTATAATGTTCGTCTTTTAATTCTACAACTATACTTTTTTTATGGTCAGATACATCACAAAATATTGTACCGTCTCTTAGAATGTAAGTCCCGGCAGTAATTAAACCGGGTATGTGAGTACCAGGCATTCTTAATCCAAGTATCCAATTCAGGTTTTCTTGATTTGGAAAAGCGTTAATAATATTTTCTGCGGGAATTGTTATCTGACTTTTGAGAGCCCAAAGCTTGTGTAAACCTTTTACTTCAAATATAAAGTTGTCGGCTTGTTTTTCTATTGTGACCATTGTTTTTTTTTTAATCTTACTATCAAATCTAATGATTTTATTGTTAAAGCCCAGCTGTCTCTTAGATCATGAATGAAAATGTTTATTAACAAGGTTTCTGTTTTTGTTCTAATCCATAAACCTAAAATTAATACCTTGAACTTCTTATGTATATTTCAGCAAATCATCAACAACCTGTTCTCTCCCGGTTTTTCTCTTGGTGCTCGATGAATGCAAGGAAGAACTTTGCTTTCAGGATGATCAACAGCCAGCTTCCATATATTTCCTATACCTAAGCTAGTAATGTGCGCATCGGGTTTTGCCTGGTAATGCAGATCAAAGAAGTGTTCGTTTAAGAATAATTCAAATCCGTGATCTTCTCCTTGATAGAGTTTTTTAAGTTGTTGACGTATTTCGGGGATGAGTACTTTTTGTTCGGCTTGTGAATTCGGCAAGATTGCACTGGACTCGCCATAGTAGGTACATAAAAAGGTATCGGTTGGCACAGGCGATCGATCGACATGAAAAGAATAAACATCGGTTGGGAAAAAGGAATGTTCATTATCTCTATCATAGTACTTTATCAGATTTAGAACAGGAGATGAGCCATGAGCTTTCAAAATGTTCAAATCACTTAAAAGGATTTCTCGCGCAAGTTGTCCTTGTTCACTCAATTCAAGTTCATAAAGCATCTCTTCATCAATTACTGTAATGTTCTCCTTTAATTCAATTTTTTGAACGATCTCTGAAAAATCACCAATGAGTTTACGCTTCCAGCATATTGCATTTATTTTCCCAAGAAAATCAGTGTTGAGCAGATCCTGAAAAGTAGTAACGAAGTGAATTTGATTTTCAGAGAGTGAAAGATCGCTCATGATGGTTTTACTTTGCGTTGATATTTCTTTTGGTGTGTCCAAGTTTCATGAAATATTTTTCAAAATACTGATAGACAAAGAAACTAATTATCAGTGTAAATATTACTGACAAAATCAGATTGTATAATTCGGGAAAATAGAAGAACCGTTTACGGAAGATGGAAGCTGCAATTCCTGTAAAGATCCAGATAATAGGGTGGAGTAGATAAACCGAATAACTTGCCTCTCCTAATAGTGTTAGTGGCTTATGAATAAACGCGGGAAATTTGAAAGTTAGTTTGTAAAAACAAATACATATCAGGAAACAACATGTTGTAAAAATTAATCGGTTTGTTCCTGTAACGATGTTGATTACATTTCCTGTCGTTGGATAAAATGTAAATAATAACATTCCGAAAAGCAAAATTGAAAGTACAATTGTGTTTTTGATTTTAATATTGTGAAGAAAATAACCAATTAAAAATCCACCAAGAAAAAGAAAGACCTGATTAAGTGGATTTACATAGTTTTTCCATTGTTCACTTAAAAGTAAATCCGGACTAAGTTTTACGAAAGCGAAGTATAGATATGAAACTAAAATAGCAAGTGATAGCATTATCATTAAAGGTTTGAATTTTTTAATAAGAAGAATAAAAAATGGAAAGAAAATATAAAATACTATTTCATTCCCAATTGACCAGACTCCTGTTGAAAATGATTTGTCCCATCTGATAAACCCAAAGAGTCCTGAGAGATTTAGAAACAAATCTGTCGGATCAGGCGTCTTTCCTGAAAGCATAATTGAAATAAATGTTACCAGCCACAGTAATGGAAATATTCTGAAAAATCTTTTTTTAAAAAAATCAAGAACATCTTTTAGTGATGGCTGCATTTTTTCATAATATACATAGTAAAGAGTTAGTCCACTAAGTACATAAAATATAGCCACCCCATAAAGACCAAGCCTGCCCATAAAAGTATCAGAAGAAAAATTTCCATATGTCAGACTCAGATAATGATAGATCATTATTCCAAAAGCCGATAATCCTCTTAAATAGTCGAGATTGTATAGTCTGTTCAAAATTTAATTTCTTTTGACGAACGGTCTTAAATTTTTAATAATCCGCGAAACGCCCGGGCAGCATAGTATGATTCAGCACCATTATGATAGACACATACAGTATCAAAGCGACGATCACAGAAAAGCGCTCCACCCAGCTCTCTGATTGTGGAAGGTGTTTTTATCCAACTGGATGTTTTGAGATCGAATTCGCCAAGTTTTTGAAGCTCTCTGTATTCTTCTTCATTCAAAATTTCTACTCCCATTGCAGCGGCCAGATCAATTACATTGTTTTTTGGTTTGTGTTCTTTGCTGGATTGAAGTGCTTCGTAATCGTAGCACAAGCTTCTTCTTCCTTTAGGACTATCAGGCGAACAATCGCAGAAAATATATTCATTTGTTTTCTTTCCGAAACTGATTACATCGGGCTCGCCACCGGAAATTTCCATTTCATTCAATGACCATAATTTAGCCGGTGAAGATTTCAGTTTCGACAGAACCTGATCCCACTGAACTCCTCTATGACGCTTCATGTTTTTTTCAAAACGTTCTTTCAGGATGGCAAGCAACTCTTCAGATTGTTTTGATGATAGTTCTTTTTTCAATCAGTATTATGTTAAATATTTAAGATCAAATTAAGTAATTATTAATCGTCTAAACCTTTTCCTGCTAAAATTCTTTTCACATTTTTATCAATCCGTGAATCACGGGTTTTTGACTGTTTCGCAGAGGAAAAAAACAGGAGATATCCACGCTGACGACCTAGAGTCAGTTTGGCAAATGCTTTTTTCAATGCCGGACTTTTTTCCAACCTGATTTGAAATTCATCCGGCATTGTAAATTCTGTCGTCTTTTTAAGTTCGACTTTCAAACCTGCTTGTTCAATTGATATAGCTTCACGGATGTATGCTTTTAATGTGGATTTTGTTTGTTCAATTTCCTTAACATTGGTATAACGGATCTGACGTGCTGATTGAACATTCTTGGTTTGCTGTACCAAAATTCCTTTTGCATCTTTTAATAATGCACCCTTGAAAAATAGAACGGCGCAATATTCTTTGAATGCATGAATGAGCACAATGTTTTTTTTATTAATTGTGTAACAAGGGACACCCCATTTCAATTCTTCATTTAAGCCAATTGCAAGAATAGTCTTCCTTAAAGTTTCAAGTTCTTTCTGCCATTTTGAGTTTTTGACAAAAAAGAAATCTGCTTTTGCATTCATTGGGTTCTGTCTTATTTTAGTTTACTAACAACTTCCTGTAATCGATCATGGGCCATGTTTATTCCTTGAGCGAATGGTAATTTAAGCATTTGATCTCTGTTTTCAGGAGAGCGATAGACAATTTGCATTGTAAGTTTGCTTTTGTCGCCCGAAAGACTTTCGAACTCTAAGAATTCCAGTTGAACAGGAAATGGTGTGTTTTCCATTTCAAAAGTCCGAACGATCAGGTTCTCCGGAATAAATTCATGTATTGCACCATTGGCACGAAAGACGACATTTCCATTTTGATCTTTAGTTTCAAAAAGGTATCCGCCGTGTTTTTTATTTTCGAGTTTCAACACATTTGTACCCATCCATTGCTCAACAATTTCAGGATCTTCATAGGCTTTAAAAAGCAGATCTAAAGGAAGATCAAATTCCCGCGTGATGACAAGATACTGTTTACCGTCTTCTGCATTTATTTTGGTTTTGCGTTCCATGGCAACTTATTTTTTCGATTTGTATTTTTTCATAACGGCTTCAAGTTTATTGAACCGATCATCCCACATATTGCGGACCGGTTCTATAAAATCTGCAACATCTTTCATTTTTTGCGCATTTAGATGAAAATATATTTCTCTTCCATTCTGAGTTTGATGTAATAATTCGCATTCAGCAAGGATCTGCAAATGTTTGGAAACAGTAGGCCGGGCAGTGTCAAAGTTTGAGGCAATTGCTCCGGCAGTCATGGCCTGCGAAGCGACCAGAAGTAAGATCGCCCGCCGCGTAGGATCAGCGATCGCCTGAAAGACATCTCTTCGTAAATTCATTTATGTAGCTATTTGGCTACAAATATATGCGTAGTTATTTGACTACGCAAATTAAATTTTAAATTTATTGGTTTTATAATTAAGCGGGTAAAGATTATAATTTGGAAGAATGTCCGGATATTGATGGATTAGACACGGATTTCATTTCAACAAGGATGCAATCTCCGTTATTACTTGCATTTTGTAGAGAGAATCACTTGATTCCATCGGATAGCCGCTACGAACATATCTGATAATACCGGACTTGTCAACTACAAAAGTTGTCGGGTACATGTCTACGTTGAACAATTTGGAAATTTCATCGGAGTCATGAGAGAGAGTCAGGTGTTCATCATCATCGGTGGGAAATCTTATTGTTACCTCACATTCAGGTAATACATCGTACATAATTATTTTCGCTCCACATGCTTTACGAAACCCGGAATATTGCGAAGGTAGATCAGAATTGTATGCAACTAATCTTTCTCTTGAATGCGGAGCGATAGACAATATCTGAAAAGCACTATCAGGAAAAATAGTATCAAGTTGTGCTAAGAATGGCATTTCTTGAAGACATGGCCGGCAGCCAAGGGACCAGAAATTAATAAGTGTTACCTTTCCCTTGAAATAAGAAGCATCAACATTTTTATTTCCGAGAGTTACACCTGTAAAGACAGGGACGGAATTGTCCAGCAGTGAAGATCCGTCACTGAATAGAAGCGAAGAGCAAATAAAATAAATAAGAAGAGCTTTCATAAATTTTTAATTTTCATTTTTTATTTCATTTTTTTATTTCCATATAATACACAGGGCTTCACCCTGTGGTGGCGAATTTCGCCCTTTCAGGGCTACTTTTTATAAAAAGAAAATACATTTGCAAAAGGAGTATTTATAAGGAATCTTCAGATAGTATATAAATATATTCCTCGATCTCAGATTGTCGTTCATTTGCAAATCCTTTGTCTTTACCGATTTTAACAAAACCACATTTTTCCAGAACCTTTTGTGAACCTAAATTATCAAAGGCTACGCGCGCATGGATCGGTCTTATGGTTTCGATCTTTAAAAATTCTTTAAGCGCATTTGAAGCAATTCCCCGGCCCCAGAATTTTCTATCGATCCAATAAGTAATTTCCGGTTCGTTTTCCATTACAAATTTGGAAATACTTCCGACAACATTATTATTAACTTTTATTGTGAGCATATTAATGGAAGGATCGGTAAGATATTTTGAATACCGTTCAACATATGCTCTTTCGTCTTTTGAGTCTTTATTAGTAAAAGCAGCGAGGTGTCTGGCTTCTTTGTCAAGTTGAAAATGAAACAATAGTTTCAGATCATCTAATGTAGTCTGTGTTAGATTTATTTCCATTATTGTTGAAGCGTATGAAATTTCAAGAAATTAAATATTAAAATAAATTGTAAGTGTTTGCCCCATCGAAACCAGTAATAGTTCAAATTGGCGACTTGGGTAATTTCTTTAAATTTTTAACATATCTTTCATCATTATATGGTTTACCTGAACTTATTATTTCAAATAACTCAACTGATACACATTGGCCAATCAGTTTATTTATATCAATATCATCAAAACCGCTTTTTTTTAATCGGTCAAAAGTAATTTTTACCTCTGGTGGATTATCCTCTTTAAGTTGGTTTTTAATAATTTCAAAAATTTGTTTTTGAAGTTCATAATTTATTTCCATTCCTGTATGAATAAGGTGGTTATATTTTATTTTTTATAGAAAGGGAGAATCAAAGTTATAAATACTAATCTAAGTAGAAAGAGGTCGATAAAAAAAAGGAGCAAAAATTTCTTCCTGCCCCTTTTTTGTGATAATTTTCAAGTAGTTTTAATCAATAATAAATCTACCTGTTTTCAAAACATTGTATTTATCATTTATAATATAAAAATACACTCCCGAATCCCAACCTTTTAAATCCAGAATTGAATTTGGTGAACCAAGTTGAAATTGTTTAATTGTTTTACCTAAATTATTAAAAACATTAATTGTCATTTCCGGTTTAAAATCATTAAGCGAAATATCTATTGCAATCATTTCAGAAGCCGGATTGGGATACAATGAAATGGTAAGTTTTTCCAGAGCACCTTCGGCTATTCCTGTTTGTGAACAAACATCAATTTTCACATAATTCACTGCTGAGAAGTTCACTCGTGTCAGGCTCGATGCCGATGTTACCGGAGTAACAGAAACAGGAGAAGTTGGAAGTGTTGTCATAGTTGTATTGACAAAAGTGTATGCAGTATCGTATAATGCACACGATTGAGTCAAGGCAGTATCTGTACTACAAAATGTTCTTGTATTATTAAATCCGAGTTTACCACCCAATATTGAAAAATCATTTGATGAACCATAAACTACATCATTTATGTAATCGTATTCAGGGTGAATTCTTGTCCATAAAACATCGCCATTTGAATTAAATTTTGTAGTTGCGGGTCTAATGTCTAATCCGGACCATTCGTAGTTTCCTACCATGTAAAGAAAGCCATCCGAAAATTCATAACCGTAATCTATAATTCGAGAACCAAGTACGCTGGTTTTGCACCAGATTACATTACCGACAGAATCTACTTTCGTGATCAAAGTTCTTAAACCCGGTACGGCAACTTGTGATGATGTTCCTGCAAGAAGAATTGAACCATCCTGAAGTTCGGTAAATTCCATAAACCCTGTTGTCCATTCAGGTCCCACATATAGTTGACTCCATAGAAGTGTACCCGAAGAATTGTAACATGCAATAAGTCCTGAACCGTTAGATATTGATGGATTGTCATAGGCTGTACCAACAGCAAGATAGTTTCCATTGTTCAGACGACGAGCCATATAATAATGATCCGGGTCCGGTAAAAAATTTCTTGCATCGCTCCATACAACATCGCCTGAAGAATTTGTTTTGATTATTCCGGAGTATGTATTTCCGGCATTTGTAGTAAGTATAAACCATTATCTGAAGGATCCAAAACGCAATCGTAAATTTGAATTGCATAACTTTTCATATAGGAAATAGTTCCGGAAGCATCGGTCTTCAGGATAAAACCACCTCCGTTAAATGTTGTATTTCCTGCAATTGCGAATCCGTTGTCGGGTAATTCAATGATGCGTTTGATTATGGCATTGCTAGTTGTGAATCCGGATATAAATGTATTCCACATTTTGTTCCCACTCTGATCATAACGGATCAAGGAGAATCCATAATCGGCAGGAGAAAGAGAACCCCTGTATTCGTTATCTGTTAATACGACCATTCCGCCATCTGCAGTTAATGCCGATGTGGCAATGCGTCTTAAGTTGGAATCAAGCGAGTAATCATATATTTTAAAATGATGACTGTTTTGTCCTTTAGCAGATGTAGAGCAGAAAACAGTAAGAATTAAAATAATTTGTAATAATTTTTTCATAGATTATATTTAGGTTGTGGATTAATTAATATTCAGGTAGTGCAATAAAAAACCCGCCTTACCTGAAAGTAAGGCGGGTTAAGAATAATATAAGTAAAGATGCACTAATTAATCGGATAAAGAAGAATTCCGTAGATTATTATAAAACCTGATCAGAATAGACAATACAAACAATTTATATTATCATTCCTGTATAAACTCTATTTCAGATTTGGATTAAAAAGTATCATATTTATTAATATGCTTTTTGTGATTTAAAATTTTATTACCGATTATTAGTAATAACAGTTTTCCACTTTGTTGTCTCTGCATATTCCTTAATTAAATTATTTCTTTCGACAAGAAACTTTTTAAGATAGTTTTTGAGGATAAGTTTATCGAAAACCTTGCCTAGGATACCAAAAGGAGATTGAAAGCTAAAAACATCTTTCATTATTACTCTGTCATTAGCTTGTTCAAAATAATGGTCGTGAACAATGAACTTAAAAATTCCCTTCTGCTGTTCATCCCTGAAATGAAATGGCCTTTCAAAGGCAGTTATTTTTGAAGTTAATTTCTGACGTATACCAAAATGAGTAGCTTCCCAGGTAACAGTTTCACCAAAATTTATTAAACCTTTTGCCCGCCCACCAATTGCTTTTTCATTTGTTCCGGCAGTAGAAATCTGATGAAAGTCGATGCTTCGTGCTAAATCAAAACATCTTTCGATGTTGCTTTTGATTTCAATTTTTAGTTCGATAGTTGGCATTTCATTTAATTAATATTCTTTTGCTTAGATGCCATCTTGCTTTAGTTCAAAATGAGAGATTGACTTTCTGCGAAGCAGTTTTGAAAAAGCAGGTTTTTGAAATCTAAAACCTAACGCTATACTCTATAACTCCAATTAAGCTGCGTGTAAGACCATCGGGTCTTGTATCTCTGACGATAAATGGCGCAGCAGCACTGAATTGTAATGTACTCTTAGTGGTAAGTTCGACATCCAAACTTATGTTTCCATTCAAAGTTAATCCTGCAGAGCTAGCAATTTCTCTTTTCGTACCTGAACTGTCAGTATAGCTATCATTTGAAAGGTGATAAATTGGTAAAAGTCCGGGAGTAAATTTCATTTTGGAGGTAAATGCTATTGGTCGAGATATTCTGAGAAAAACGTCGCCGCTGCGAATAAAATTTCTAGTTGATTGAAATTGTCGAATGGGTGAATTAATAGGATAGTCAGATACATCAAACTGGTTTTTATTTTGGGTAATCGGTTGTTGGACTGCAAGGGCAAGTTGAAACTTCTTTAGTTTAAAACCAAAAGCAACAAGGAAGTCAACCGTGCCGAGACTGGATTGATAATCCATCGGAAGCGAAACGTTATTCCGTTTATTGTTTCCATTTGTAAAAGGAATTTTTGCTCCTATTGTAAATTTTAAATTGTCATTTGGTTTATAATTCCCAGTCAGAAATATATCGCTTAGTCCATAAGCGCTGATACCATTACCGTTTTGTGAAAGGGATGTCAATTTCAGATCCATTACAAATTTATTTGAAAACTCTCGGTTATATTCAAGAGCATTTCCCCATACTGAAATGGAATTGTCGGCAATTCCATAAAATGCACCAATTTTTACCTGATTGTTTTTTGAAGAAAGGCTATCGTCGGCGGAAGCTTTAATGCTATTCAGTGAACAAAAACCGGCATCGCTGCAACCTTGGCCATTAGCGGATGATGAGAAAATCAAAATGACTGCGCAAACTCTGAAAAAATAACTCAAGCAATATGTTGAGTGGCTTTGCTTCGAATTTGTTTTTATTGGGCAATTAAAATAATAATAATTTTTTTTGTGTTCATAATTGTGTGGTTGTCCCATATTCTCTATAGCTTATTGTAAGTATAAAGATAACGCGAAGTTTATTAAAAATTGTGAAAAGGATAAAATACTTGTTTTAAAATTAAATGAATTCATGTTTTTGAAAAATTAAAACACTAAGGGCACTAAGTTCACGATAAGAACACGGAATACTTAGTGGTCTTATCGTGAACTTAGTGCCCCTAGTGTTTTAATTACCCAGGTTCAACACCCTTCATTCGCCATCACAAACTCAAAATCCTGTTTCACTTTTTCACCCGATGAGTTTTTTGCCGGAATCCACTTTGGCATTTTATTTAGACCTTCAAGCATTAATCGATCGATGTCCTGATCGCCGGTCGATTCTGAAACACGGGCATTAATTATTTCCCCTTCTTCATTCACTGTAAACTTAACCATCGCTTGTCTCAAAGATGAAGTAATATTGGATGGAATATTATCTATAACTTTCTCTTTCATGTATTGTTTCATCTGAACTTTTCCACCTTTGAAATTTGCTTCTACATCAGGTACTACTGTAACGGAAAAGCTCATGGTGCGAATTTCAGTTTTATCGGTTGCGGAATTTTGTGATTTGTATTTCACATCAATGAGCACTTCTGCACCAAGATCCACTGAAGAAACAATTTTCTTTTGTTCAGAAGTCAGTGTTCCATTCAAACCGGATGCTTTCACCTTTTTTCCATTACTCGTAGAAACTATTTCTGTAGACACATAATTATTCAACCAATTTGCAGGATAACCTTCACATATGTCGTCCAGTTTCGTAGCAGAATTCAGTTTTGCTTTTGTTACAGGATTTTTATATGCGCCACGGACCCCAAAGGAGAGATTCGATTTAATGTCTGATCCCGGAACTTTGTTTCCTGATAGAGAATTATAAGCTACAAAGTGTTTGACAGAGTCTTGAGAAAACAGAATCGTGCTCACTAATAGCAACAGAAGAGTTAATTTGATATTTTTCATTTGAGATAATTTTAAAGATACGGATTATTTTACAATACTTTTATCACTCTTTTTTGTTTCACCTTTTTTGCAGCATGCTTTATCTTCTTTTAGCATTGCATCTGTTGTACCTTTAGTTTTACTGCAAGTTGCATCTTTTTTACATTCTTTGTGATCTGCCGTCGTACATTTTGCAGAACATTTGTCACCTTCTTTTGCAAATGTGGAAAGTGTAATAAATAGTACTGCTGAAGTTAGAATTAATTTTTTCATTGTCTTGGAGTTTTAGAATTTATGTAACAAAGCTACTTCAGAGATGGAAAAATCTTGTTAGTCACTCGTTATTGAGTTGTTATTAAGTTGTTAATGCACGATAATTACAGTATTAATAGCTATTTTTGATCATTCAAATGAAGCAGAACCGGACTACATTATTTATCGTTATTTCTTCCGTTGCACTACTGATCGTTCTCATTATTCAGGTGAACTGGATCTATACTACGGCCAAGATCAAAGAAGAGATCTTTAATGATAAAGCAAACCTCGTTCTTTCAAAAACTGCAGAAGCACTTAGTACAGATACAGCGGCGTGCAGGAATATGGAAGAGTGCATCGGTAAAGATGAAATTCACAAAACGGATTCTTTGTTCAATAGCTCAATGCAGTATTACAATTTTCATATTGATTATGCATTTGAAGTAAAGAAACCTGATGGAAATGTTCCTGTAAGTGAAAGTGGACTAAAAAACAATGTTTACAAAAAAAGACTTGAAGAAGAAGCAACGAAAAACGGACTGGAATTGAATATGATCCTTCCAGGAAAGAAGCAGTTTCTTTTACAGGAAATGGGAGTGTTATTCATTGCTTCAGTAATACTGATCATAATTGTATTAGTGCTATTCTGGAGAACGATCATGTCGCTTATCAGAGAAAAAAGAATTTCTGAACACACGACAGATTTTCTGAACAACATGACCCATGAATTTAAAACCCCATTAACTAATATTGCTCTGGCAGGGAAGATGGTAGGTAAGGAGGCATTATCCGGACACGATGAAAAAGTAAAACACTATTCGGAAATTATTTTGCAGGAAAATGAAAAGCTCAGACTTCAGGTAGAACAGGTTTTGAGTATGACAGCTCTTGAAAGAGGGGAGATTCCAATCCGAAAAACTGAAATTGATCTGCATGAATTGATCGATAATACACTTAAAGTGCATTTCAATTCAAATCGAAAATTTGAAAGGAGAAGTAGCTTTAAATCTGAAAGCTGAAAATGTTTTTATTCAAGGAGATAAAACTCATCTTACAAATGCTATAAGTAATCTGATCGATAATTCGATCAAATATTCAAAAGGACAACCGAAGATTGTTATTCAAACATTTAACAGTGGACAAAATATTATCATAACCATTTCCGATAACGGAATTGGTATAGAGAAGGAATACCAGAAAAAAGTGTTCGAGAAATTCTTCAGAGTGCCAACAGGAAATGTGCATGATGTGAAAGGGTTCGGGCTCGGTCTGGCCTACATAAAAAAGATCGTTGAATTACACAATGGAACAATTGTACTACAGAGTGAACCGGGCAGAGGAACAACGTTTGCCATAACTTTACCAAATGCCTAAAGAGAAGCTAAAAATATTACTTGCTGAAGATGATGACAACCTTGGAATTCTGCTTGTTGATTATCTCCAGACGGAAGGCTTTGATGTAAAACTTTGCAAAGATGGCGAAGGAGCATTAAATATTTTCCAGAATGAACGATTCGATCTTTGTCTTTTTGATGTTATGATGCCTGTTATGGATGGATTTACTTTAGCAAAGAAAGTTAAACTCAAGGATAGAAAAATTCCTATAATTTTTATCACTGCTAAATCATTAAAGGAAGATAAATTGAAGGGCTATGAGTTAGGTGCCGATGATTACATTACAAAACCTTTCGATGAAGAAGAATTATTGTGGAAGATCAAAGCGGTAATACGGCGAATTCCTGCAGGTATAATGGATGTGAAACATGATTTAATTGCTATTGGAAAATATTCGTTTTGACATAAATAATCAAGTGTTGAAGCTTGGTGAGCAATCAAAACGCATTACGGAAAGAGAGTGTGAGATTCTTAAATATCTGGCAGAGAATCGAAATCATCTGGTAAAGAGAGAAGATCTTTTAAAAGATCTATGGGGTGAAAACGATTATTTTTTTGGAAGAAGTCTCGATGTGTTTATCACAAAGATCCGAAAGTATCTCAAAGACGATCCTGAATTGAGTATTGAGAATGTTTTTGGTGTTGGTTTTATTTTTAATGTTCCCGAATAATTTTATTTTCCTTTAATGATCTTGTTAATGACATAATTTAATGTCGCATCAGAAGTATCCATGCTACTATTTTGCTGAAATGGAAGATCAGGAATTGTTCCACGCCCTGTCAATGGTAAATCGTTGTCGAGCATAAATTGTTCTGTCGGAATCTGAACCTCAATTTGCGAAAAAGGCAAAATGATTTCTTTTATGTATCCTGCAAGTACTTTATCGTTTCCACCGGTCTCTTCACCTACAAAGGTTGTTTTCGTATTTCTTTTTAAACACGAAGCCACAATTCCGGAATTGGAAAAACTTCCGCCATTTATCAGGACAATTAGATTTCCTTGATATGCTTCCTTTGATGGCTGGAGCAGTCCGGTAAATTTTCCTCCGGTCTTTTTTAATTCATATTTCCCACCGGAGGAATTCACTTTATAGTAAGATTCAATCAGTGAAAATGGTTTATCTATTAAATGCGATACTAATAGCTTTCCATAAGTCAGCTCGCCCCCTTGATTGTCTCTTAAGTCTAAGATCAGATAGGGAGTTTTATTTTTTTCAATTTCATAAAAAGCTTTTCGAATCTCTTTTTTAAAATTCTGTTTGTAGATATGTTTTAAAACACTTTTGTGGAAATCCCTGATTTTTAATACTGCATAAATACTGTCATTTGAGATTTGAAGTTTAATTCCTTTCTCTGCTTGCAAAGTATTTTCAATTTCCTGATAATTGCGGATGTTATAATAAGAAATGCTGTCCTTTGAAAGTGCTTTGATCATTACAGTACCCGTCGCGTCTCTTTGTAAATATTCAATTTTAAAATCAGTTGGATGTCCGTATGAAAAACTATAGTAGTTTCTGAAGTAGTTACTTAAAATCCATGAAGGATATGTTTGATTATTTCCATCTCTGACCAATCTTTTTTTCAATTCAGAAATAATTTCTTTAGAAGAAATATTATTGATGCTAATGATTTCCGAACCACGAAGTACGGAATTTTCATATGTAAGAACCCGATCAACATATAGTTTGTTTTCATAAACGATTAATTTATACGGTAGAAACTTGCTGAATGAGTCGTGATATGACATAGTTTCCTTCCCTGGAAGAAAATTAGTATGACCATCTTTAATAGTTGAGCTAAGCACGGATATATGCTTGTAGAATTCAAGATCAGTCATCGGTTGGATGATACTATTTGATAAACTATCATAGAGTTTGTCTAATTCTGTTTTAGAAGAATAGAGATACAAATTGGGATGAAGGGTCTCCAGTTTATTTTTAAGAAAGAGTAAATCTTGTCTTAATTCATTGGAGGAAAGAATTCGATCTTGTTTTAGTGCCGGTTGGCTGAATGAAAATTTGTAATGAATGCAAAGAATTAGCAATACACTATAGGAAACAAATCTCAACATATATTTCTAATTCTTTCGTATTGTCTTTACTGAATTTTTTCCACTTCGATCCAGCCTTCGTTTTGATGATACATCATACACACGATTGCGTCCTTTGCCGAACCGGTGCAGTTTTTGATTGCTTTAAATGTGGCAGTAACAATAGTGCCATCTGAAAATGGTTCGGCTTTTTCACGGTTACAAATCAAATAATCTTTTCCATCAAACCGTAAATAACTACCCGTGCAATCTTTGATCACTGTCACTTTTTCTGTACGTTCTTTTTCACAGGAAATAAGTAACAAAGACATGACAGGAATTAATATTAGCATTATTACTTTCATTTCATTTTGGTTTTTAATGTCTGCCGGATCATTTTCTTGCCGGTTAGATTTTCACAAAACGAACGCGGCATATGTTTTCTTGTTGGGAAACGATAAAAAAATACACTCCTTGGGCAATAAGGGAAAGATCAATTTGTGCTTCTCCACCATTGATTTTTCCGGACGATACAATTCTACCTAAATCATCGAAAATCTGAAAGTCATCATCAATATTTGCTTCAGTTTTCACATTCAGCAATTGATAGACAGGATTTGGAAAAAGGTCAAATTTAACGGAGTTACTATTTTCAGAAATTGTATTTATAAGGGCATTTCCATCAATCAACATTTCGCGGTTGGTTGAAGAAACGCTCACTCCATTCCGGAATTCATCAATCCGAATATTTATAGCATAAATATTACTTGAGTATGGAAGCTCTACTTTTCCGGTTTGACTATCAATAGAGATCCCTGTCGGAAAAGTGTAATTTGAAGATGTAGCAGGAGCCAGGCTGAATACCAAACTGTCGCCCTCTGCGTCAAAAGCAAACGGTTCATGAATTATAGTGTTACCTAATCTGTAAATTTCAGTCTGTTTATTCAGAAAAACCGGACTTGAATTTGAACCGATATACGGATTCATCATTAATCTTATTGAAGGAAAAATAATTTCTGATTCTGAATTCATGATATTACTAATTGACGAAATTCTGAAACTGTCAGGGTAGTAAATCTGATGTGTTCCATTTCCCGCAAATGCATGCTGGTAAGAATATTTCCAGAGTGTAATATTATTTGAGAGTTGAGTAGAAATTCCTGGCACGATCGTATTTTCAAACATCAACGTATCGCGATCAATGCCCATCCCGGATTGTACATATAAACTGATCTCAAAATTACATGTTTGATTGGTGGGATTGCTGTACTTTATTTCGGAACCACGAATATCCTGAGACTGAATATTTGTTGTGGCTAAAAGAATAAATAGAAACCCAAATATTTGTTTTAGCATGGGGAGTAAATTTAGAAACGAATTATAACCAAATATAAGGAAAACTTACTTCTTACACTCTTTCTGACGCATATTTAACCCCGGGGACCCCGCGAAAAAGCAGGACCTTATTGACAATTTTTATTGCATGAAATAGTATTGATTTTAAATATAAAAGGCTGACGCCATGCGTTGAGTCCCCTCAATTTCCCCTCTCGCATGGCTATCCACCGCGGCGGACAGCATTTTTTAAATAAACAAATGACCTCATATAAAATGTAAATTCAAACCGCGTAAATGATGGTTATTTTAAGCAACTCCGCAATTAAACGAGAGGGTCAGTGGCACTAATATTTCTTTCTATAGCTGAATTTAAAAAATTCAATTAAATTCAGCCCAAAATACTCATTACATGATTTATCCCACCAACTTAAAAAGAGTAATATTATTTTTTATTCTGCTCAGCGCCGTATTTTTTTGTGAGGCTCAATCTGCTCTTCAAAAGGATTCTCTGATTCAGTCTTTATTGAAAAATCATGTAACCACAGAAGACCAGGGAATACAATTAATTAATTCCGGAAATTTTGAAAGCGCAAATAGTTTTCTGACGAAAGAAATTTCTTCCAATGAATCCAATGCATCGGCATATTTTCAAAGAGGTGTTGCAAATTTTGCAATGAGTGATACACTGGAGGCTTGTCGTGACTGGAGTGCAGTGCTTGCCCTTGGCGATACTGCAATGTTCAATTTACTCGAAAGTAAATGCCATAGTTCAATGATCATAGAGAACGATACTATCCCTGCAAAAAAATATAAGAAGATGTGGGGAAGGGAAGATGCCAATGCAGCATCAAAACTTGTTGTAGATGAGATGCCACAGTTTCCGGGAGGACAAGAAAAGCTTGCAGAATATATTTTTACGAATACTCCTAAACATACTAATGGAAAACATGGTACAGTGTATGTAGATTTTCTGATCAGTCCAAAAGGCAAAATTCTTTTTCCGTATGTGAAGAGAGGAATTGGGAAAGAGTATGATTCGGAAGCTCTCAAATTAATTCGCTCAATGCCAGCATGGAAACCGGGTAAAGAAAAGGGTAAAGCTGTTTATGTGAGAAGTGCTGTGCCGGTGCGTTTCTGATATTTTTTTTAACACTAAGTTCACTAAGTTTTTGGCACAAGAACACTTAAAGTGATGTGCTCTTGTGACGAATTTTGGGGTTTGAAAAAACCAAAACTGACTTCCCGGTGATCTTGTGCTGAAAACAAGTGATCTTAGTGTTTTATTTTTACACTTAAATTTTACACATAATTATAAAAAAAACGCCCGCAATCAAACTGACTGCAGGCGCTGGCGTGTTTCACTTGTTCAATTATAAATTACTCTACCATCAGTTTTTTATTGATGATTCCATTCTCAGAATATAATCTTAATAAATAAACTCCCGGAGAAATTAAACTTAGGTCAATTTCAAAATGTTTTAGTGATTTTATTTCAGAATTCGTTTTTCTGTAAACTATTGCTCCGGATGAATTATATAATTCCAACGAATTAATTTTATCATCTGAATTCAAATCAATATTTATTTTTGAATCCGCAGGATTTGGATACAAAGCGATTGATGCATCAGAAATAATATTCAAAACACCTGTACAGATATCAACAGTTATGTTTTGAACAGAACTTGTGTTGCATCCCATTGAATCTACAAATGTAATAAGAATCAGAATATGTTCCTGATCCAATCGCCGGATTAAAAGATTCCATTCGTTATTCCCGCGCCAAAATAAATTCCGCCAGATGGTGAGCCACCGGCCAATATGAAATTGATTGGCATCTGAACAAACATTTCAAAATGGATTCAATGATGCTAACAGGTACCGGAACAACTGTCATTTGGTTGTTGATGAATTTCCTATGCAACCATTGCTATCTGTATAAAAGTAATCAACATTATAAGTTCCTGCCCCAACCGCAGGATTGAAAATTCCGTCTGCAATTCCTGTTCCTGCATATATCCACCGCAGGCGTCCCTCCTGAAAGATTGTAAACAGGATTACATGTACTTGAATACATATCCGGTCCGGATGTAACTATGGGATTCGGATTCTCAACGATTTCAATTGGTTCTGAAGTTGATGTACAGCCTATTGAATTTACAACGGTCACCGTATAGGTTGCTGAAGTTGATGCATTGAATGTTTGAAGTGTATCTC
The DNA here is from genome assembly GCA_016711505.1 of Bacteroidota bacterium. Classification (NCBI taxonomy): domain Bacteria; kingdom Pseudomonadati; phylum Bacteroidota; species Bacteroidota bacterium. Next base: position 133,219 of record JADJSV010000018.1, read on the forward strand.
CGTTTGTCCATAGGTAACTTGTCGGCAAATCATTTCCTATTGACACTGCATCTACTTCATTCCATCCGATAACAACAGACATATCCATACTTATCATTACTTCTGAAACCGGAAACGATGTCATTGGAAAAGTAATGTGAAGGATCTGTGCAGAATCACCCTTGTATTCGGGAATTGCTGTGTATACTATTTCATATTGATCTGTATTCGGATTTTTTACAAAAACCGTATCAACAAAATCCGGTCCGAATGTTTCATAAATGTCAATGAAGTTAATCGGAATTGGGTGCGTATATCCAAGCTCCAGAAATTCCTGATCATCATGACCGACAGGCGACCATGCTAATTCTATATCTCCATAATTTGGATAAACATCAGGTTCGCCCAGCACTTGTATTGCACCGTAATCAAATTCTTCCCATTCTGAACTGAAAGAAATTACAGATGATGCCCACCGAATATTTACATTTCCTGAACGTGCAGTAAGGTCGACATTACCGCCTTCGCAGAATGTTGTTGCCGATGACGGAACAATTACCGGAGCCGGAGGTGCAGGAAATACTTCCAGGAATTGTGGTGCCGATGTCTTTGTACAACCAAATGAATTGGTAACAATTACAGAATAATTTCCTTCTTCACCGGTTTCCAGAGTTGAAAGAGTATCTTCTTCAATGACGTTTCCATTCATTAACCACTGATTACCTTCTGTTGCGCTGCTTGTAAATTCAGCAACCGATCCATGACAAAAGGAAAGGGAAGACTGAGTAGAAATTACAGGAACTGCCGGCGATGGATTCAATGTTAATTCCATTGAAGGAATTCCAACAGCACAACCATTTGCATTGGTAACAGCAACAGTATATGTGCCGGCAAGTGTCGATGCAATTGATCGTGTTGTTTCTCCATTACTCCATAAATAAGTATTGGTATTATTTTCAATTGCAGAAGGACCTTCCATTAAATATGCTATTGAATTATCTACTGAATTGGTTGTTGTTTCATTGCTTATATCGTCAAAGTCCCAGTTGCCTATAAGGCCCGGCTGACTTCCTACAACATGCAATGTTTGATCTTGTATAATTTCTGATGGAGTTCTTACTACGTTCCATAAACGTACGTTGTCAATACTTCCATTGAACCAGTCGTTTCCAAAACCAATGTTGATTGTATTGTCCCAGTCAAAATCAGAACGGTCAACTATACCGCTTGCAACTAATATTCCATCGACATAAATTCTTTGTCCAATTCCCGATTCAACAACGACTGCAACATGATGCCATTGTCCGTCTGCATAATTCTGTCCGCTTGAACTTATGATCTCTTCAGAAGAAAAAAGTCTGTGAAAAATTTCACCTTCTTCCAGATAGAGATTTCTGTCATTGGATCCGCCAAGGTCGCCATCACGGACACTTGAAATTCCTGTATATGGTTCTGAAGTTTTGAAATCGAGTTCAAATGTATAATCAGTTTCCGGAGAATTGATTGGAAGCAACACGCGGTTAGGAGCAGTAAAGCTCAATGCTTTTCCATGAGATGGTCCGGTCAGAATTACTGTATCACCTTCGCAAATTGCGGGTGAAATATTTGTTGTGATCACTGTATCATAGTCAAGTGGACCGGCAACAACAACGGTAATTGTTGTTGAGTCACCAAGACTATCGGTTACTGTATAATCATAAGTTCCGGCGGTTACGGTGAAAGTGCCTGTACCGGTAAATGGTGGAACACCGTCTATTGCTGAAATTGTAACATCAGAAGTTCCGTTAACGCATGGAATAAAAGTTGTTGTTGCTGTTGCTACTACTGTAGACCGAAGCAATTCAACATAACCATATGATCCTCCACCAAACTCCATAACACGGAATTCAATCGTTGACGTATCTCCAAGAAATCCTTCCCAGACGTCACCATGATAATCACAACAGTCTTCGTGATTCCATACCTCAACACCATCAATGATCAGATAAGCCCAATCATCGTGACTTGGAATGTTGATGTGATAATAACCATTTGGAAACCCGCGCCTCTTTGCAGAGAAAGAGTGATCGTCTTCAAATACGCCTTGTCCCTGGTAACCCGGAGCATAGGATGGACTTTCGCCATCACCCCAGTAGTTAAGGGTAAACATTGACAGATTAGTGTCAACATAATATCCCGCATAATAATCAATGATCCAACTGTTCGCGTTGGAAGAGTTCCATGCGTATACATTCCAGACATTCGTACCAAAAAGAGAAGGGTCACCCACAGTATCCAATGATGAACTTACGGACCCACTTCCGTTTCTGATCAGAGTTTCTGTACTTACTCCCACCACGGAGTTTTGTACATTCGCATGTTCCCCTCTTGATGACACTGACAATGCCAGCGTCACCAGTAATAGGTAACATTTTCTAATCATAAGAGTTTTAATTGTTCAGAGTGGTTTAACTTTTCAATGGGTAATTAGTTCCACGACTGCAATGTTGTGATGTTTATAGTAAAATTTGGATTTGATAAATTTGATTTTCGAAGAAAAAAGAAAGAATCAATTTGTCAGACTTGAAAAAATCCTTGTAATGAAAAAATAAAAAGTGAAAAGTTTAATTAAAAGTGTAAGATTCACAAGGTTTTGATAAAAGGATTAAACACAGAACCAAGTTCACAATTAGTCACAAGAACACTTTGAAAAAACACCTTGTGTAACTGTGGTCAAATCGACTGGTGCTCATGTGTTAAAAAATTAAACACTGAGCCTAATCATTCCGTGTTCTAAATAACCAATCTCAGTGTTTAATTTTTATTTCTTCAATTAGTTTAATTTTTTAAAATAGCCCTTATACCACTCATGCTCATCAAAATCTTTAGCTTCTTTATTTATAACATGCAATGGGTCAATTTTAGAATATAAAATTTCCAGAGACTCATATTCTCGCCAACTGATTATTTTATATCCGGCGCGATGTAATTGCGCACCGCATACACCCATAGCAATCTGATATTTTTTATTTTCTGCATATCTGTTTCCATCATATATCACATGATTACCGCATGCAGCACTTACATCCATCATTACTGCCAGTTCAATATCATTACTTATTGCAACCTCAAGCATTTTTTCTGAAGCTTTTATCATCCCTTCAGTCCAGTCAATTCCGGTTGCTGTAAGTACTTTTGCTTTACCTTCAAGCACATCCAAACCGGTTCCGCCATGAATATCGCACATCTCTCTTGGTGTTCCAAATGAAAAATCTTCAGGACAAAAAGAGATCAATTTTACGTTGTCATAGTTCATTAATTTCAGAACAGTTGGATATTCTCCATAAGCAGTACCATCGATTCCACATTTTATTCCAATCATACATGCACTAACAAGAATACGAAGCGGATTTTCTTTTGTAGGTACCCGAAGGTTTTTGAGATAATTTTTATCAGGCATTCGTTGTGAGATATAAGTTGTACATACTAACGTGACTTTATATTTTTTGAAGCAAGGTGAACAGTTTCTTCGATTCGCTTAGCACGTGTTTCCGGTCGTTTTGCACTTAAGATCCATTCAAGGATAATACGTTTTGCTGAATTTGAAAAAGCATTGAAATGTTTTTGTGCTGTTTTATTTTTATTGAAGAGTTTTTGCAGATCTTCCGGGATAACGGAATTTTCAACCTGCACCAATGCATGCCACGTCCCTGATTTTTTTGCATGATCAATTAATTTCTGCCCGCTTTCCGTCATCAATCCGGCTTCCGTTAATTTCTTTACGCGATCCCGGTTTGATTTGCTCCAGTTACTTTTTGGTTTTCTCGGAGAAAAATACTGATAAGAACTTTCGTCGTCTCTTTTGTATTTGACACTGTCGATCCAGCCAAAGCATAAACCTTCTTCAACTGCTTCTTCATAAGGAACACTTTTGATTTTGCTTAGTTTATTGTAAAAGATAAGCCACACTGATTTTTCTGTTTCACTATTTTTCTCTAACCATTTACGCCACTCTTTTCTGGACTTTGCATAGAAGGTTTTTTTGCCTTTAAAAGTTTCTTGCATAAGGATTATTAGTACATCATTTTGAAATTAGCAATTTCGAATAAAACAGGCCGGTAGCCGTATTAACCTGCAAGAGATAAACTCCCGCAGACAGAAACGACACATCGATATTCTTTTCATCTGTGAAAGAAATTTTTGTAAAGTTTCCTAAAATGTCAAAAGCGGTTAAATCTAGTATTTGCTCTTGAGTATTTAATTTGATCTCATTAACAGCCGGGGTGGGATAAATTGTAATGTCTCTGCCGGACGACTCAGGAATGGAAGTTGTAATTGTTGGAATATTATATTTCAACGTTGTACCCCAATTGATACTAGAAGCATTTTCGCATGACGAACCCGTTACAATTAACTTTTCGTTCGGATCGAAACGTGCAGCGGTAATATTGTCATTAGCTCCACATGGACCATCATATAGAATTGTTGCATCTACAGTTCCAAGCGAATTGTAGAGCCACACATAATAATCAGTACCACCACCAATTGCTACAAGATTATTTTGTGCACTTAATAGTAATGCATTTATAAATTGTCCATCAAAGGACGAATCTCGCCATTCAATTGATCCGGTTAAACCATCTTGTTTAACTACATAGCGGCGATATGGAAAACTTGAAGTATTATACCCTGCATGATATACAGAATTGCTGGAATCGTCGACTAACATTTGTGTAAACTCCAAACCTGGAGACGTCGCAATTAATGAATCATAAATGTTTGCATATGACAAACCATTATCCTGAATCTTGACCAGCGTATATGTCGGATCCTGAACTCCGGATAATTGTGCTGTTAAAATATAAATATTGCTGTTTGAAGTAGAACGAATCTTTCTTGCATCCATAAATTGATTATTCAAAGGTGCCATCCAGTCAATTGAGCTGTAGCTATTATTTAACTTTACAATGTTACCTGAATATGAATAGTAAACTGTTCCATCATTTTGATATGTGCATGGTCCGGGAATGGTATTCAATCCCAGCGAATCAGTAAATGAAGCCAGAAGATTATAGGCTAGGTCAAATTTGAGAAAGCAATAATATTTATTGAATGATTGATCATTTTTGGAAAATGCTACATGCAGATTTTCAAATTGATCAATTTTAAATCCATACGAATAAAAAGGAGCGGATTCGATACCGCTAAGTGGATTTATCTGGATCGAATCCACAACCAGTTGATTGATCATATTTCCCAGCGTGTCGACAGTTGTTAAACACAGTCGGTTTAAATCTGTACTGTTACTGACATTTCCTGCAATGTAAATTCGTCCATTTTTGTAAATGACATTGTTAAACTCCATACTCAAATATCCGGAAGGAAGATAGTTGTTATTGAATTTCTGGCTTCCTGTCGGACTTAATTTTAGAACGGTTGGCAAAGCAGCACCATTTTGACCATCATTAAAGACATAGGAATTCCCATTATCATCAATAGTTATCATATTCATCCCACCGCAATTACATGTATGTTTCCATAGCGACGGGGTATTTTGTCCAACAACATTAAGTGTCGGAACAAGGATAAACAAAATCAAAAACCTATTTAAATTTATCATATGTGAAGTTTATACACAAATATAATTTATTTAGATTGTTTCTAACAACCTTAAATGTTAATTAATTTCTTAAGGCTGTGTGTAAAATCATTGACCAGCATTTATTTTTATAGAAAATCTCCGGACATGAACCAACCTGTCGAACAGCTTAAGAAATCTGAAAGTAATACTACGCAGGATGATTTCGAAATCTATATAATCGATGACGATCCGGCTTTTAGTTTTATGCTGAAAGATTATCTTTTGTCGGCAATGGAAATGCAATCCAAACACTTTTCAACAGGAGCTGAATTTCTAAAAAAATATAAGGCAAATGATTCCCGGAAAATAATTTTAGATTATGAATTCAGTGAAGGCCCAAATGGATTGCTTGTTCTTCAGAAGATAAAGGAATTGAACCCTACAGCGGTCGTAATTGTTGTATCGGGACAAGATGACCTGGAAAAGGCTATTGATACATTAAGAAATGGAGCGACAGATTATTTTCTGAAAACAAATAAAACAGTTTTTGCCAATATTCATTGTTCTTTGAAAAAGATCATTGAAATGGAAAAGAATAAATGGAATTGAATACTCCTGAATAAATTTGTTGAATTACTTTAAAGTAAATTGTGTAGGTAGCACAGCGGTGTTTTTACCGGTGTTGTCAACACAACGGATGTATTCGAAAAATAATTTGCTTCCTGACGGAGCAGATTTTATTGCACTTTTCATTTCATCAGATATTTCACCACTGTAGGTATCTAGTTCGATCAAGTCTTTGTTTTTGATAAACAGACTCAACTTAAATCCTACGATCTTAAAAAGCTTAGCAGTGCTATCCTGAAATACAAGACCTTTTGAAGAAAGTAAGATCTCTTTATCGATGAGACCTTTCTCAATTCCTGAAATACTGATTTTTTCTTTGACAAAGCCTGTATCAGATGAATCAGGATTCATTTCCGCTTTGGACAATGAAATGCAGTTTAAGAAAACCAATGAAATTATTATAATATTTTTCATGCTGTTAGTTTTTTAATTGTTTACCAACCCCTCCATTTGGGAGTCTTTGTTTCTCAGATCAAGGCCACCTTCAAGAACGGATTTCAGATTGATCAGATAAAATGTCCATACGAAAGCACATCCCAGTATTATATTTTGTATTGAATTATTATCGAGTGGAATTTCTTTTTGTGTTATTTCAACGAGAACGTAATTTTTCACTTCTGATAATTTAACCTGTACTTTGCATTCTCCGGCAAAGGTGAATTCAAAAAGATCAGTTCCATTGGCAGTAATTACTTTCCCGCTTTCGAAATAATTTTGTGCAAACCAATTCCATTCATATTTACAGCCGGCACTTACATTTTCAGTAGCCGATATATTTTTCCCGTTCGAATCAAAATATACAGCTTTTGACAAAAACCATTTTTCCAATTCTGCACTTTTTGTCCAGGAATTGTAAATAGTAGCAAGATCAGATTTTATCTGAATTCGTTTGGTGAATTGCGACCAGTTAAAATTATCCATTTGAATCTTTAAAAGCTATTGCAATATCTTGAAATTATATTTAACGGTTTCATCAATTAATTATCAGTTTGCCTTTACTGATAAAAGCATCTTTTGAATCAATATAATAAAAGTACACGCCTGATGGTAATGCACCTCTATTAATTTCAAACCTGGATGAATTAATGTTTTCTGTACTTTGAACAACCTGACCAAGGTTATTGTAAAGTCGCCAATTCCAGTCTGAATTTATTCCATGAAGATCAATAGTTGCCAAATCATTGATTGGGTTTGGAAAGATTTTAATGGTGAATTCATTTTCTTCAACAATATCAAGAACTACATAGTAGCAATCATTATAAACAGGGTTTATCCACCTTACTGTATCGTTTTTCCAGTAACATAGGAGTTCTTCGCCGTAATCTGAAGGTAAATCACCATACACTGTAAAAGAACTTGCTATACCAAATATGCTTCCAATGTCTTCTATCCACACCTCTGTAAAACCACAGTTAGAAAAAATTAAAAAATAATCTGCGTTTAAAATCGGCATCTATCATTACTGTATCCACAGAATCCACAACCAGAAGAGTATCCTGACAGAAAAATATTGACCGAATTGTATCGCCAACATTTGCACCGAAATCATATAGTAAATATTCATTAAAGAAATCTGTATAAAATACTTTTTGTCCGCTGTCACGCATCGCGCCTTTTAACGACCAATATATCAGTGTTGTGTCATTTGTTTGAAGTAGTTTTTTATATTGATAAACCCCAAGTGTTGTATCTCCACTTAATCTGTATGAATATGTTTCGCAATCTGATCCAAATGGACCTGAATAGCATTGTAGCACATTCCATAATTTAGTTGTGTCAACAAATGTTTGTGATTTTGAAGTTTTGGATAAAAAAATCAGGGTGATAAAAATGCATACAATTTTCATTATGATTTATTTTTTATGAAAAGCAAATTAAACAAATAATTGTTACTACTGCTTGTTCACTTCGGCCTTGTTATTATATTTGTGTTATTATCAAAAGCTAGATCTACCATGAAGTATTTAATTGTATTCTTTTTTTTTCTTGTTTCAAATGTTATCGCTCAGACGAATTTTGTATCCTATGGTAAAGCATCAGATCTTTCATCATATGCCGATGTACCATCACAAAGCTCATTGCAGTGTGTGATCAGTTCAGATTTTAATGAAGACGGAATTGAAGATATTGCAATGATTGGTCGGCCGTCAGGTGGAACGGTTGACCGGATCACCATTTTTTCCGGACACTGTGAGAATTATCTGGAACAGACACTTTTTTCTTTCGACTGTACTTTTATGGAAGAAGCTGATATTCTTCAGGCAGGTGATTTTAACAATGATAATCATCTCGATCTTATTGTTGGAGGTAAAGGCCCATTAAGCTTTTTCAGTGGCGATGGTAGTGGAGCGTTCACATTTGTAGATACGCTTTCAATTCCTTCGGTTTCTTTTATTTCAACTTATTATGAAGTCGCATGTAGTGATTTTGATCATGACACGAATTTAGATCTTGCAGTTTTTGTAACGGATAATGCTCATTATTACCGTCAATCGTATATGTTGAATGGGAGCGGCAATTTTTCTTTCGGAGTGCCTAATGTATTAGATATAAATTTCCATGGAAGCCATCTTCATTCAATCGATGTTAATGGTGATGGATTTAATGATCTGGTTGGAAGTGCAAGTATGATACTTCTGAATAACGCGGGAACATTTAATATTCCGGCCTTCAATAGCAGCACGATTTTTATTCAGAATATGAAAGAGGTCTATTTTGAAAATACCGACGCTGATGCCTTTCATTGAATATTATACGATAAACGATACGATTTTATTTTGCGGTGAATTAAATTACAATGTTTCTGCACAACCATTAATATACAGAATCCCTGCAACCAGAACTCTTTCATTTACTATGGGCGATTTTGATTATGATGGCATTAAAAATGATTTCGCATATAGTTTTGATACAGCAGTTTCTAATATTGGATTTTCACATTTATATTTATTTAATAATGTAAGAATAAATTCCGGCGGTTATGGAAAAATAACCAGCCTTGAACTGGACGGAATCGGCTCTTCACTTCTTTTTTGCAGTAGTTATTATATGAATTTCGGAAGATTTTTACGCTTTTATCGTAATGCTGCGTATTTCCGTTTCACTCCGGGTGAAACTTTTCCTTCCGGTGATTATGGTACCGGTATTGCAGTTGCAGACTTCGGTATGGATGGTTTTGATGACATCGCAGCAATCTGTAAAAATTCAATCAATGTGAATTTATACTATGGAGCTCCATGTTCATTTAAAAAAATACAACAGAATTAATATCGGTGTTGCACAATGCATATCGATTGGTACAGGAAATTTCAATACGGATTCATTTCCGGATCTTGTTTTAGGAAATGTACTTAACGACAGTCTTTATATTTATCTGAACGATGGTGCAGGAAATTTTCCGTCTAAAGTATCGTATGCCGGAGGACATGCAATTTATGAATTGAAGGTTGGTGATCTTAATAAGGATGGCTTCGATGACGTTGTAAGTCTTTCACATTCCCCTTCGTATGTTGGTGTACACATGGCTGATTCTCTGGGAGGACTAGGCTTACCGGATGTATCTACCGGAACAGCAGGCGGAATAACAGTGCGGGGTGACGGACTTATTGTCAAAGATTACAATAATGATGGAAACCTGGATGTCTGTAATGCTCATGGTGCAGCTGCAGCAAATGGTTACTCAGTTTTATATGGTGATGGAACCGGTGAACTTCCTCAGAATACAAGGACAACTTATTCTTCGGGACATTACATTTTTGCTTATCCGACAAATATTAACAATGATAGTTACACAGATCTTGTCCTTCAGAATTTTTTATCCAATACTTTTATGTCAGTCTGTGCTGATACAACAGGCAACTGGATAGATCCCAACTGTGGTGGCGCTACAATTAATTTTCCTGCAAACAATATTGCAGGATGTGATTTCAACAATGATTCTCTGGAAGATTTTGTAACAACATGGGATGGCGTCAGTAATACTATGGCAATGGTGATACTTCGTAATTCTGCAAATACATTTGCTGAGGAAACTTTAAATGTAGGCACAGCTCCTGTATCACCACAAACAGGTGATATCAATGGTGACGGAAAAGATGATATTATAATCGGTAACCAGAGTTCAGATGATATTTCTGTTTGGATCAACAATCTTCCGAATGGTCCGGTCAATGTATATGAACAATCAGAGGAAAGATCTTTTATTGTCTATCCAAATCCGGCATCAGAAAGAATTACTTTTAACAGGCATGGTGCGCAACCTGCTGTATTGAGCATCTTCAATTCACTTGGCGAAAAGTTAATAGAAATTACACTAAATAATTTTAGTGAAGAAGTTTCTGTTTCTGACCTTAAATCGGGTTTTATTTCTGTACAATAATGGAAAATTCAGAAAGGACAACCACGAGGTTTGTGATAGCTCGGTAATTGCGCAACGCCTTTATAAATTTCAAACTTGGAAGTAAAGAGAATTAGTTACCTGATTTCATTTATTCGTTTATTCACTGTTTGTTATTGTTACTTTAAACGAATTCCTATTCCAAATTCTAAAGTAAAATTTGCAAGATTAGTATCTATAGAATATATGTCACTTGTTTGTATTGGATAAGGAGTGAGTGGAAGATACATGCGGTAACTGAAGAAATATTTTTTAGCTCCGATTTTCAAATTATACATAATACCCATGTCCGGTGAAACACCCGATGAAGAAGCTGAAAAATCTCGAATTCCCGGATTGTTCATAGTTTCTTTGAAAGCATCATATTTTATTCCTGCAATCAGAGAAAATGTATGTGAGGAATGCTTGGAATATACCGAAGCTCCGATTCCCAACTTCTGACTTAGGGAGTAGTTGTAATTTGTTTTGATGTAATTGAAATCACGAAGGAAGGCATTATTGTATGAATATGAAGTGTGAGAAACCAGGCTCAGATGTTTTTTAAAATTCCATTGAACCAGATTGCTTACCAGCAGATCTGAAATTGGCCATGGTTTTATAGCAATTGCCGGTTCGATCGTTAATTTTCTTTCTAATGATTGTTCATTTCTTGTGTTGTCTGAACTTATTTGTGCTGCTGATTCCGCTAAATTTAAAAGTAGAATAATGAATAGGATCTGGTTTTTTATTTTCATTTTGTTGGATTTTTTAGATTGATTCTTTATTATTTATTCAAAAAATAGAATGTCAGTCCTTCTTTTATATTTGGTTTCTTTGAACCGCTATGATCCATGTGTGAAACAATATTTTGCTATGAATGATTCTGCACCACCGCCCCCGGCATTAGTTACAGTAGGAGTATAATCTTGCGATCTGTCATTTCCATATCCAATACTTATCACAAGGACATTTGATTTTGAAAGATCACCGCTTATTTGTTTACATTTTTCAGCAACATAGTCGAAGTTCTCTTCACCATCCAGAACGTAGATGGAAGAATATTTTTGTGAGCCCGGATCATAGTTTTCCGGTAAGCCAATTTTAATTATAAAGTTTGCTCCAGCGAATGTTGAATTAATTGATAACTCTTTCGTAAGACTAAGGTTGAACTCCTCTTTGTTGCATGATGCAAGACTCAGGATGAGAAGAAGTGAAACTAGATTTTTCATTTGTGTCGGTTGTTTTGATTTGTGAAGCAAAAAGTATATCCGACCGACTCGGTAAGTGTTATAGGACTTTGAGTAATGTTTATATAATTTTTGGATTTGTTTCCCGGAGAGGGACGCAGATTTTCGCAGAAAACACTCAGATGGGATGCAGATTTAAAAATCTGCGCTCGAGGGAAATAAATACAGATATTATTTCTTGCAAATATTTTCAAAAAAACTCCTAAAGCTCACTAACAGCAGACTCAATCTTCCGTATCATCACCGGCGCAATATCAAAGCCACGCATGCGCCAGATCTCTTTGCGGTTTTGATAGAGAATAAAAGTTGGTACACTCATAATGTGTAATGATGCAGCAAGATCGGGTTGCTCGTCGATGTTCACTTTTTCGAGCGTGATCTTTCCATTAAAATGCTTTAGCACATCATCAATAACCGGTAATGCCCACTTGCAGGGCTCACACCAGTCAGCATAAAAATCAACGATCACAAGATCATCGGAAGCCGGAAAGTTCTCTGACAAAATAAAAAAAGTTAATTCGTTGCAAGATTTGCAGGTGCACCTAATGAAATTGGTACAGCAGTATCTTTTATTTTACTCCAGCCGTGATGAACATTCACAATATTATTAAAGCCTTTCGCTTTTAATATTGATGCAGCGATCATCGAACGATAACCACCTGCGCAATGAACATAAACCGGTTCACTCTTGTTTATTTCAGAAGTGTTCTCTGCAAGTTCGTTTAAAGGAATTACGGTTGCATTGGTAATGTGACCACCCTCTGCTTCAGAGATCTTTCTTACATCAAGAACAGCCGCACCTGAACTAACTTTAGTTACCAGCTCGGATGGCTCAATAGATGTTATAGTATCAATTTTCTTCCCGGAATTTTTCCATGTGTCAAAACCTCCTTGTAAATAGCCGGCAACATTTTCATAACCAACACGCGCAAGACGAAGCAAACTTTCTTCTTCTTTACCTGAATCGCAAACTAAAACGAGGTTCTTTGTTATGTCTACAACTGTTCCAACCCACACAGCAAACATTCCATTCAAACCAATGTTGACCGATCCGGGAATAAATCCTTTTTCAAAATCATCCGGAGTGCGAGTGTCCAGTACAAGTGAACCGTTTCCTATTGCATCTTCCACTTCATCCGGTGAAAGTGCTTTTCTGTTTTTTGTAAGAACAGACGCAAGTGACGAATAACCATTCTTATTGATACGTGCATCACTGAAAAAATATTGCGGTGGTGGAGTAAGTCCGGTTGTAAGTTCTTTAATGAATTCTTCTTTACTCATATTCTGCAATGCATAATTTGTAGCTTTCTGCTGACCAATTGTGCTGACAGTTTCTTTTCCTAAATTTTTTCCGCATGAAGATCCCGGACCGTGAGCCGGATAAACGATAACTTCATCAGGTAATGTTTTGATCTTTGTATTCAGAGATTCATACATCATTCCTGCTAATTCTTCTTTACTCATTTTACCGTCGAGAAGATCGGGACGACCAACATCACCTACAAAAAGAGTATCACCGGTGAAAATGCTGTGCTCCTGATAACTTTTGTCAAGTAACAAATAGCAAACAGATTCAGGAGTATGTCCGGGAGTATGCAATGCACGGATCGTTACATCTCCGATCTTGAATTCTTCGCCATCCTTTGCTTTGTATGTTTCATACCCTGTTTCAGCTTTCGAACCAAAAACAATAGTCGCCCCTGTCTGATGCGCAAGATCAATATGTCCGCTTACAAAGTCTGCATGAAAATGTGTTTCGAATACATACTTAATACGCGCTCCACGTGATTTTGCCAGTTCGATATACAGATCTGTTTCACGGATCGGGTCTATGATGGCCGCTTCACCGTTAGATTCAATATAATACGCCGCTTCGGCCAGACAGTTTGTGTAAAGTTGTTGAACGTACATGGGGGGGGTATTTGGGTGTAAAGATACGAAATGGAAGTAAATGTTTGCAGGTTAACAGGTTTGCAGGTTTCAGGTTGGTAACCTGCAAACCTGTTAACCTGCAAACCGTTCAACCTATACCTTTCCATTGTCGTGAACCCGCGAATTTAATTGCAGAAACACTTTTTTTCACGACCTTTCGCCCATCCATGAAAACGGAACTGCCCACACCAATCCCGGACAAACCTAACAGTCTGATCGTTACCTTATTTTTTGTTTTTATAGGATTGATTGTTTTTTTGCAATTATCTCCATCTCTATCTCTTTTAATGGGACTTGCAATTGGAATTTTTGCCGTTAACCCCTTTGCCAAAAAATCAAAAACGGTCACCAAATACCTTTTGCAGGGTGCCGTGATCGGTCTTGGATTCGGAATGAATTTCACAGCAGTCGTTGCCGCCGGGAAAGATGGCTTTGTGTTTACGTTACTCACTATTTCGGCTGCAATCGGACTTGGATTTATTCTGGGAAAAATGCTGAAAGTAGACAAGATCATTTCATATCTGATAAGTGTTGGTACAGCCATTTGCGGAGGAAGTGCAATTGCTGCTATCAGTCAGGTTGTAGAGGCTGATGAAAAAGATATTTCTATTTCAATAGGAACTGTTTTTATTCTTAATGCAGTTGCTCTTTTTATTTTTCCACCGATTGGACATTATTTTGGTCTGACGCAAGAGCAATTTGGAATATGGGCAGCGATCGCAATTCATGATACCAGTTCTGTTGTCGGTGCAGCTGCGCAGTATGGAAATGAATCATTGATGATTGCAACAACGATAAAGTTAGCACGGGCTTTGTGGATCATACCAATGGCATTTCTTACCTCCTTTATTTTCAAAAAACAAAGTAGTGCCTCCGCATTTCCCTGGTTTATTTTATTTTTTATTCTTGCATCATTAGTGAATACCTATGCAGCAATTCCGGAAGGAATAAAATCAGGAGTGTTGATGTTATCAAAGATCGGATTCAGTGTTACATTGTTTTTGATCGGTACAAGTATCTCTTTAAAGAACATCAAAGCCGTCGGACCACGACCACTTTTGCAGGGAATAATTTTGTGGCTTGTAATTTTGACGGGGTCGTTGTTTATAGTGATGCATTTGATGGGAAATTTTTTTTTCGCGATTGTTTGCTAATTTTTACACGCTATTAATATTTATTCAATTGAAAAATCTGCGATAATATTAAAAAATTTATACAAATTTTATGATCTGCGGGATCTGCGGAGGAATTTAAGCGCAATTTTTTTCTCCCGCAGATCTCGCGGATCCCGCAGATTTAACGCAGATATAACTTCGTGTAATATTTATTTTTGAACCTAATCATAAAGAATATTTCAGGTAATTTTTTTCTCCCGCAGATCTCACAGATCCCGCAGATTTTGCGCAGATTGTTTGACTTAATTTTTTTACAAGCTATTAATATTTATTCAATTGAAAAATTATTCAGGATAATATTAAAAAAATTTTACACGACTTATATCTGCGGGATCTGTGAGATCTGCGGGAAAATTTAAGCGCAATTTTTTTCTCCCGCAGATCTCGCGGATCTCGCAGATTTAGCGCAGATATAAGTCGTGTAATATTTATTTTGAATCTAATCATAAAGAATATTTCAGGTAATTTTTTTTCTCCCGCAGATCTCGCAGATTTAGCGCAGATATAACTTCGTGTAATATTTATTTTGAACCTAATCATAAAGAATATTTCAGGTCACACATTTCAGATTGGGGAATTGGATCTTTTAGAAAAAAAATTCTTAAAGAAAGATCCGGAAACCTGTTACATGTAACCTGAAAAATAATTCACGCTGCTGAAAGATTTCTCGAAAACCATTCTCTGAAACGATAAAGCGGAACGGAAAGAATTTCTGCATATGCAACTTCTACGAATGTTCCTTCGCTTCGTTTGTATTGTAACCAACGATTTGTTTCGGGAAGAAAAATGAACAATTCTTCAAGTGCAGAATTTACCGCTAATTGTTTTGTGGTGGAAAATGTTTGTTCCAGATCACTCTCGCGTGAGATTTCGATGGCAACGACCGGTGTAGTTTTAATATCTCCTGAATAAATCACTACATCCGGTTCGTTGAAATCTGAAGGGCTTAACCTCCCCTCATAAACCACATCGAATTTTTTATTGTCTATACAAAGCGAAATAAAATAAGTCATCAAACGGGAAAGAAATTTTTTGTTCGAGTCGATGCCCGTGTTCCAGTTTTTATTTAAAGTTATCATGGCTGTTTTTTAAAAAATCGTTATTTTTTTTGCTTTTTGCTTTTTGCTTTTTGTTTAATCCTTAATCTTTAAAGTGTGAATTACTGATGCGTGAATTGTACTTTCAAATGTGAATGTCTCTTTTTTCTTTTCACTTCATTCCACTTCATTCCACTTCTTTCCACTTCATTCCTCTTCTTTATATTAAAGTTTAAATAATGCAAACGCCTTAATCGTTTGATGAACGACAAAGTAAACCGAAAACCAAAACAACAAGACCGAAGAATAAAATGCCCGTGATGCTGTTCGTTTAATTGTTTTCAGAACTTTCGTTATCTGAAATCTTTTTTTCTGTTTCTGTTTCTTTGTGGTTCGATCAGCGAGAATTGAAAAGCATCGGCCGCAAATCCTTTGTTTTGATAGATACTTTCGAACGACAATGTTTCTTTGTTCATCAGCTTTAGAAGAATCGTTTTCATCTGATTTGTTTTTCTGCAAATTTATATACAGTTTTATCCTCAGGCTTTAAGACAGTACTACCATTACGTTAAGCGTATCTGATGTCATCAATCAAAACTCTTTATCTGATCAGACATTCGAAGGCAGATTTTCCTTCCGATGGTATTACTGATTTCGAACGTCCATTAACTCAGCAAGGTGTCAGTGACTCACACCGTGTTGCTTTAAAACTCTCAACAGCAAATGTGGAATGGGATCTTGTAATTTCAAGTCCGGCTTTCAGGGCGGTTAATACAGCAATTATTTTTTCGAAAGAACTGGGCTTTCCTGCATCACAGATTTTGCTTGATGAAAACCTATATGAATCCGGCGTTCGCGACTACCTTCAGGTGGCTAATTCGATCGGCGATGAAGTTAAATCGGCTGCTATTTTCGGACATAATGAAACGATTAGTGAATTTGCCACCTATTTGACCGGAAAGATTGCCGATTTCCCGACTTCAGGAGTGGTAATTATCAGTATTTCAACTAGTTGGAACGAAATATCGGGCGGAGCCGCTGATCTTACCGGTCAATATTAATCTGAATTGTACTGACGACGTTTTCAAAAAACGGGGCCCGAAAAATGGAGAAATTCCAATTATTCCGTTAACGACACTATTTAGTGGGTGAAAGACTATTCTATTATATTGTAAAATTTTGTGATAAATGCTCTCATTTTAATTGCTTTTACTATCTTGTTTGCCCCTTAAACCGTGAAGATTCGATTTACAAGCAAAAAAGTGTGGACTTGTGATTTAATATTCACCTAATGTTGTAGCAAAGGAGAAGCTATTTCTTTGCAAAAAGTTTGAAGGGCATAGTTTTCATAAGCTATGATTCGGATTTAAAAAAAGACTCATGAATAAAATCAAAAACGTATTTTTTGTATTACTTATTTTTATTTGTAATCACGTTTTTGGGCAAGCGGTTGGTGATTTTGGATCAATTGCTTCGGGTAATTATAAACAGGATCAACATGGGGAATTTGGAATGGAGCATCATGGGCACCAGCACCGTTGGGTGCAGTTCCCGGTGTAAATTATCCTGATAGAACGAAAATGCTTTTATTATTAGTGGAACGACTGTAGTTGTATGAATACTTCAAATCGTGAATGTAACTTTACACTTGATGTTGCAGGTGGAAAGATTTGGAACAACACGCAACAAATTGTTATTTGAATATTCATGGCGATATTATCTGCAATGGTATTATTGGTAATGGAGCAATTTTCGACGGACTTTCACTTGGAATAGAAAGTGTAGTTTGTAATGTAACAGGAACAGGAACATTTGATGTTTCAAGGATCAGAAAAAACACCGGCTTAAGTAAACATACTCAATTCAATATTTATCGTGATATAAACATTCGATTCAACTCCAGTTCTCAAGTTCAGATTTATAATAATAATGCGTCTGGAACATCTCGTTTTGATGTATATATTGCCGCTGGAGCAACTTTAAATTTAATTCCTAGTGGCGCTTTGACAGGTAATGCAGCTATAGATGGTGATATTGTATCTGGTGGAGTAACTCAATCAGCAGGAAGTTTTACAATAGACGGAACAATGATCGTATCGGGGACTACATACTTTGCAACAAACAATACTGCAGTAAATGTTACTGGTATAAATTGCATTCAGGTTCAACAACTGTTACTGCAACAAATACTGCAACATTAGTTATTGGGGCTAGCATTGTAGGAACTGGAACAGGAATAGGCGCTTTTCCTTTGGGAACAATTGTAACTTCTATTATTAATGCAACAACATTTACCACTAATTATCCTGCTAACTCTACAGTTAACGGCTTTGTTTTAAGCAGTGGTGGTTCTTGTGCTTGGATAATAAATAATGGTGGAATATTAAGGACTGCTCAGGTTAGCACTAATTTTCAAACCTCAAATTGTACAACTGTTTTAGGATCTCCTACTGTAACAACAATTTCAACAACTAATTTAACAATTGGGAAGTGCATTTCAGGAACAGGAATTCCAGCTGGTGCCACTATCATTGCAATAATAAACGCAACAACTTTTACAATTAGTACCAATGCAATTCTTTCAGCTACGAGTTCAATGAACTTTAGTGGTGGTAATGCAGGTCATTTACTTCGAGTTATGACTGGAGGAACTTTGGAAATAACTGGTACAAGTGGATTTAATACAGCACTGTCAAGTATAAATAGTACTTGGGATATTCAAAATGGTAGTTTTACAGAATTTTCTGGTACTGGAAATCAAAATGTACCTTCAATTCCTGGTTCATCTAGCATCCCTTTTGGTACAAGCTCTAATTTTTATGGTTATTTAACTATTTCGGGATCTGGAAATAAATTTATGTTTAATTCATGGGGATCTATAATATCGCAAATGATTTGAATATTGTTAATTCATCCGGTGTGCATACTAAATAGTAATAATCAAACTATTAGAATGTTGGAGGAAATTGGTATAACTATAATACAAGCGGATTTGATGAAGAACGGTACTGTAATTTTTAGAGGTACTAATACCCAAACAATAAATTGCCCGGGTGGTGAAAGATATTTCAGATTGACTTTTTCAAAACAATTTTCATCAACATTACAATTTAATTGTCCAGTCGAAACAGTTAACAATTCTTCAATCGTTCAATGGAACATTGGGACAGTTGCATTGGCAAGCAATTATGTGATCCCATTTGGTAAACCGGGAGTTCCGAATTATATTCCGTTTACATATTCTATTCCTACAGGAACAACCGTCGGGAATTTAGCAGTTGCTACTTATGGAACACCTGCAAATAATTTACCATGGCCGGTCTCTCCTTATTTAGTGACCAATCTCAATAGTACAACAGGACTTTTGCCGGACAACAGAGATGCAACAGTAGATCGTTTTTGGGAAATTACGGCTTCTGCCGGTTCACCAACTGCTACTTGTACTTTTACTTATGCACCTGTAGAATTACCTGTAGCACCATTTAATAATATGGCTTTGATGGTTGCACAATGGTTCAATCCGGGAACAAGCAAATGGATCTATCCTATTGCCGGTCAAACGACAGGTACTTATACTACAACAACTCCGGGATTCAATACATATGGAGCATGGACTCTTGCTGCAATTACTTCGCCTTTACCGGTGAAATTGCTGAGTTTCTCTGCTAAACCAAATGGCGAACAGGTTGATCTTGATTGGAGTACTGCTACTGAGATCAACAACGACTATTTCACAATAGAAAGAAGTTATGACGGAGTAGAATTTTCTGACCTTAAGCAAGAAAAAGGCGCCGGGAACAGCAATGTAATACTCAATTATTCTGCAATTGATGAGCGCCCATTGCCGGGAATTTCCTATTACCGGTTAAAACAAACAGATTTTGACCGCCAGTTCAGCTATAGCGAAGTGGTTGCAGTCAAATTTACAACAGATTCCAGGTTTTTTATCCAGGCAGGCCCGGTTCCCGCAACAGACAAAATCCGTCTGACTTGTCTGGGAGGCACCGATTTTTCTCCTGAATTATACCAATTAGATGGTCGTTTAGTTAAAATCTTTTCAAATGTTTCAGAAGGAATCAGCGATTTGGATATTTCCGGGATAGCCGGTGGAATCTATATACTGCGTGTAAACTCTGACTTCGGTCAGAAAAGTTTGCGAATTGTAAAGGAATAAGTAACTTGCGGAAAGCCTTTATTGACGGGGCTTACAAGAGTTATCGAAATAATATTGATTAGTTAAGATTGAATTGTTGTTTGATTAAAATTCGAAAGCAAAATTTGCTTCCGATAATTTTAATGAAACAAATTCAACTTTCATATTCACCCCCCACAGAAAAAACTAAAAATCAAATACATGATACATTCATTACAAAATCAATGTACGAGCAGAGTTAACAATAGCCTGAAGTATCTTTTACTTCTTGTAATGGCTTTCATTTGTTCGACAAGCTCATTCAGTCAAACAACTGTATCGTACACCGGTATGGGCTCGGTAACTTGCCCGGCAACGCCAACTTCAACTGCTGCTCCCGCAGTAACGGATTAACATTTCAGTTCTTTGTCAAGAGGTCCGGGTGTTGGATGTTCTTCTGCAAGTACAGGAATTTCAGGTAATGCATTCAACGTTACTGGTTCTGCAGCAGCAGTTACAGGAAATAAGTATTATACATTTTCAATCACTGCAAATGCTACAACGAATTTCACTTTATCTAAAGTAACTATAGTTTCACAGGTAAGTGCCAATACTATTACAGGTGAAGTGCAATACAGAATAGATGCGGGTGCATTGTATCACAGGAACGTTTATTCCAACGAACATCATTATCTTATGTACTTACTCCGGGTTCGCCAATCTCTGTTTCAGCCGGACAAGTTTTAAATATATATGTGTATGGTTATAATGCTCTGGCATCAGGTACTACTTTCAGAGTAAATAATAATACCTCTGTAGAAGTAACAGCAAGTTCAGTAACTCCTACACTTACACGTTCACCGGCAACATTGACGTTTGCCAATCAGGCGGTGTCAACTACAAGTGCATCACAGAATTTCTTATTGAGCGGTGCGAATCTTTCTCCTGCCGCTTCTGATATAACAGTTACAGCTCCTTCGACAGATTACGTAGTATCCAATGATGATATCACATTTGGGCCAACTGCATTAGTTCCTTATACAGCAGGTACAATTACAAATGTACCGGTTTATGTTCGGTTCGCGCCACAATCAGCAGGTCTGAAAACCGGCGATGTAACTTTTTCAGGTGGATCTGTAAGTACACCACCAGTGGTAGGCTTGTCAGGAACAGGATTTATTCCTGCAACCCAACTTGCGATCACAAATATTTCTCCGGCAAGTCCGATTCAGAATGCTTCTTTTTCTGTAACCGTTGAGTCGCAGGATGCAACCAATGTTGCAAGAAATGTTCAGACTGCAACCAATGTTTCACTTACACTTTTATCCGGCTCAGGTTCTTTAACAGGAACCTTAACAGGAACCATTGGTGCCGGCAGCAGTTCAACTGTCATCTCGGGGGTACTCTATGATGTCGCTGAATCAGGAGTTTCTTTGACAGCAACCAGAACATCGGGCGACGTTCTAACAGCAGGAAACAGTGCAACATTTACAGTTGCCGCTCCAAGCAGTGCTGTGATCAATGTGAATTCAACAATAACAGCTTTCTCTACAGTTTCCGGGACACCTTCGGCTTCTCAGAATTATACAGTATCAGGATCAAATTTAGTTGATGATATTACATTGGTGCCAAGTGCTCAATATGAAATTTCACTTGACAATACTAACTGGACTACCAGCAGCGGATCAATCGTTTTGCCGGAGTCGGCGGGATCTGTAGCAACCACAACAATTCATGTACGTTTCAATCCAACAGCACCGGGAACATTAGCAGGTACGGTATCTCATACAAGTAATACTGCTAACCCACAAACTCTTTCATTGAGTGGTACTGCAATAGCATCAGAGCCAACTGTTCAATCTGTGATTACATTCGGAACAGTTACTGCTACATCAATGGTTCTTAATTTTGCGGGTGGTGATGGACTTAACAGAGTAGTTATAGCACATACGAGCCCTGTTGTTTTCTCTCCTATCGATGGAACAACTTTATCAGGAGTGAATTCTGATTATAACCTTGCAACAGATCAGGGAAGTGGAAATAAAGCCGTGTATGATGGATCAGGAAATACTGTTACAGTTACAGGACTTGCTGCTGCTACTACATATCATTATGCAGTTTATGAATACAACGGTTCAGGTGCACTGACAAATTATTATGTAGTTAGCCCTGGAACAAATAGCACTTCAACATTTGCTACTGAACCGGCATCATCTGCAACAACTACGATCACGAAAGTGAAAACGTCTGAATTGACAATTAATTTCAGCGGAGGTTCGGGTCCTAACAGATTAGTTGTTGTAAGTGCAGTTAACCCTGTAACTTTTATACCAGCGGATGGCTCAACTTATTCAGGAGTGAATTCAGATTTCTCAGTTGCAGCAGATCAGGGAAGTGGAAATAAAATTGTTTATAGTGGTGCTTCTGTTGCATCTGTACTTGTTACAGGACTTTCAGTGAATACACTTTACAGTGTTCGTGTTTATGAATTCAATGGAACACTATTGACAACAAATTATCTTACTTCAACTTTCGGAAGTGCGAGTGCAACAACACCTGATGATATCAGCTATACAACAGGTACATATTCTCAGGATTTTAACGGACTGCCTTTATCGGGTACACCGGTAATGACAGGATTTGGTCAGGGACCTTATAATGTTTCTACGACTCCTATCAATGCAACAAGTTTAACAGGATGGCAGATCGCAAATCAGGCAAGTGGAGATGCAAGAATGCAGGCTGATAATGGAGCAGGAAGTACAGGAAGTAGCTACAGTTATGGTACTACAGCATCTGCCGAAAGAGCTTTGGGTTCATTGGGAGCAACAGTAGTTCCAGCTATGGGAGCCGTTTTTGTAAATACCGGTTCAACACCACTTTCAACTGTTACAATTACTTATGTAGGTGAACAATGGAGATATGGTGCAGGAACAAATACTCTTACATTTGAATATAGTCTTGATGGTACCAATATCCTGACAGGAACTTATACAGGAGTATCTGCTCTTGATTTAACAGCGCCGGTAACATCAGGAACACTTGGTGCACTTGACGGAAACAATCCTCTTAATCAAGTAAGCAAATCTTATACATTCCCATTAGCAGGTAACTGGTTACCGGGACAAAAATTAGTTATTCGCTGGAAAGATGTAAATGATTCCGGTTCTGATGACGGACTTGCAATTGATGACTTTACTTTCAGTGCAGTTGGTCCTCAAACACCACTTGTTCAAGACGATAATATTTCATTCTTTTCTACACTTACAAATGCAACAGGAGTTACCTGGAATTTAGGTGATGGTGCAAACCGTATTGTAGTAATGAATACAACGAATTCATTTACAAATCCTGTAGATGGAAGTACATATACTGCCAATACAGTTTACGGTGGTGGAGAACAAGTTGTATATGATGGGCCTAGTAATATAGTTAGTATCACTAACCTTACTCCTTCTACGCAATATTTCTTCCGTGTATATTCTTACAATGGAGCAGGTGTTGCTACGAAGTATAATACCAGTACAGCTACCCTGAATCCAAACGATGTAACAACTGCTGCACCTTCATTCCCTACACAATTGGTTGTTCTGAATGTTAATGGTGGAGCTGATGTTGTCGTGAATCAACCTTTCTCAATTACAATTCAGGCACAGGATAATGTTGGTAGTCCACAAAACGTAACACAGAATACTACTATTGACCTTACAGTCTTCGCAGGATTCGGTTCACTTTTATCGGGCACTACTACCGGGGTTATGCTTTCCGGTACAGACCAGATTACAATTTCAGGAATCGTTTATGATGTTGCAGAACCAAATGTAATTATCAACGCTGCGACAACTGCCGGCGATGTATTATTTGATGCACAAACTCCGCATTTGAAGTTTATGATATAGCAAATCAATTACAATTTGCAAGCACACCACCAAATGGTGTAGTGAACGTTGCAGTTGATCAGTTCTATGTTTTCGCTTTAAGACCAAATGCATCTATAGACCCTTACTATGTAGGATCTGCAACTATTGCAATCTTCAACGGTCCGGGATCAATTTCAGGTACGTTGACAGTTCCATTCGTAAATGGTATTGCAACATTCTCAAATGTGGTCTTCAGTCAGGTTGGTACTTATGTTCTTGAAGCAACTTCAGGTTCATTATTCTCAACGTTCAGTTCAAACATACTTATCAATCCACCGGTTGCATTTACTGAATTAGTGGTTCCACAATTTATGGGATCAAAAACTACATCAACTACAAATACTAACCGTACACCAATTGCAGTTTGTTTCCAGATAGATAATTTAATTCCAAACACATCATATAATGTTGCTGCAGGAATTGGTCTGACATCAGAAGCAAGTACATCATTGGGTGCCGGTACAATCTGGAATGGAACAGCCTACTCAGGACAAACAAGAAACAGTGCATTTACTACAGATGCTAATGGAGCTTCAGGTCCGGTATGGATCTTCCTTCAACCTTCAGGAAACGTATCACGTTTCGATGGTGGAGCAGTTCATAATGTTCGTATTGCTTATTCAACGGGAACATTTGGAACAATCGTTCCGAATTTTATTACGACAAAAACAATTACAGCACTTGACATTGCACCATCAGCACTTACGCCTGCAACAACAGATGACGGAGCTTTATTAACCGGTGAGCTTGCTGCTTGTATTGGTGGAAAATATATTTTGATCTATGATAATACTGCAGGTACGGGCGATCCGATCTTTGCATACCCTGCAAATTCAAGTGGTCTTACACAAGGAACACAAACAGGATTCCCGGGAACATTGGTAGATCAGATCTTCATGGGCTCAACAGCTGCAGGAACTTTCGCTGCTGTTTATCCGATAGGTGCTAACAACTCTAATGGTGTAAGAAGAATTGAAGCACGTAATGCAGATAATACAATTGCGGCATTCGAAACTTCTGCAACAGGAATCTGGGCAGCCGGTGCAAATACTACTACTGCAATCAGACGTCAGGTTGTTTCTCTTTCCAATGCTGATGCAAGTTTATCTTCAGTAACTGTTTCTGCAAGCTCAACAAATGTTTTGTGTTTCGGTGGGGCAACAGGTACTGCAACAGCAACAGCGACTTCAACTAATACTCCAATAGATTATTTGTGGGCACCCAATGGTGAGATCACAAATGCTATTTCAGGATTGATCGCCGGTACATATTCAGTAACAGCGACTGATGGAATCGGTTGTACTGCAAGTTCATCAGTAGTAGTAACTCAGCCTAACGATATTCTAATCGTTGGTCAGGTAACAAATACAGGTTGTTCAGGTGGAGGCACAGGTGCGGTTGACATTACTGTTGCCGGTGGAACTTCTCCTTATACTTTCTTGTGGAGCAACTCTGCAACAACAGAAGACATTACCGGACTAGGTGCGGGTACATATACTGTAACTGTTACCGATGCAAGCGGTTGTACAAAATCTGAATCGTTTACTGTTATTACTCAAAGTTCAAGTACGATCTCAGTTACAGCTACACCAGCTGCTATTTGTGCAGGAGAATCTTCTGTACTGGAAGCAACAGGTGCATCTACTTATACATGGACTCCTTCAGGAAGTCTGAGTTCACCAACAGGTTCTATTGTCACAGCTACGCCATCTGCAACTACTTCTTATACAGTAACTGCAGTTGATATCAGTGGTTGTACAACATTGGGTACTGTTACACTTACTGTTAATGATCTGCCTATAGTTGGAGTTACTCCGGTAACAACTACAATGTGTGAGGGAAGTTCTGTAAGTTTAACAGCAACAGGAGCTTCAACTTATTCATGGACTCCGGGTACAGGTTTAGATGTAACAACAGGAAGTGTTGTATAGCATCACCGATCGTAACAACTGTTTATACTGTTACAGGAACTTCAGTGGAAGGTTGTACAGCATCATCTACAACAACTGTAAATATTATAAATGTTAGTGCACCAACAGTATCTTCTCCGGTTACATATTGCCAGAACGATATTGCAACTCCACTAACTGCAACAACATTACCGGGATATAGTGCATGGTGGTATACTACACCAACAGAAGGTACGCCGAATGCATCAATAACACCTTCGACTGCAACAGCAGGATCAACGACGTATTATGTATCTCAACAACAGACAGCTCCTTTGAGTATAGCTATCACCGGATTCCAGGATCAGGCACCGGATCGAATATTCATTCGTTGCACTTAGCAGAATTCCTGCAGGAACGATAATCTATTTTACAGATAACGGCTGGACAGGAACAGGATTCAGATCAGCATCTGCAGTAGATGCAAACGGAAGTGAAGGTTTTGTGCGCTGGACTGCTTTAAATACTGTAGCAGCCGGAACAATGATCAAAAGCACAGTGAGTACTGCAGATTATATCTGGACTACTACAGGTCCAATAACATGTTCGGCGTGTACAACAGCTCAAAATTATACCCAACTTGATTTTGCCGGAGCAGGTGATCAGATCTATGCTTTCACAAGTACTGTTACTGATAATCCACTATTTAATACTGCTCAGCAAATTCATCTTGCAGTGTTTGATGATACAAACATTTTTGAAAATGCAACTTCAACAGCAACTGGTAATGTACCTCCAGGATTGACATCCGGTGTTGAAGCAAATACTTTTCCTTTTGCTTCTGCAAACTATGTGAATTTGAACTTTAGTGCTCAATCACGTACGATCAGCGGCTGGAGAACATTCATTGCAGCTTCTGCGAATTATACAACAGGAACAGGTGTAAATCCTGGTCTTCCGTCAACTCCTTTAAATGTTGATCTTGGTTGTGAAAGTCCACGTACTCCAATAACTGTTATCGTAAATGAAGCACCGGTTGTAACTGCAACTGCTGACCCGATTCTATGTAATGGCGGAACAACTGTAGTTACAGTTTCAGCAACAGGTGGAGTAACACCGTATACAGGAACAGGTACGTTCACTGTTTCTGCAGGAACACATAACTATACTGTTGCAGGTGCTGACGGATGTTCAGGTATTGCATCGATCACATTAACAGAACCAACAGCAGTCGTAGTTACAGCTGTTGAAACAACACCTGTATTATGTAATGGTGGAACAGCAACTGTTACTGTAACAGCTACAGGCGGAACAGGAATCTTAACAGGAGAGGGAACATTTACAGTTTCTGCCGGAACGCACACTTATATTGTTACAGATGCAAATGGTTGTACAGGTACTAATTCAATTACCATAACAGAACCTACAGCAATTTCAGTTACTGTTACTGAAACTACACCAATTGTTTGTCCTGGTGGAACAGCAACAGTAACAGTTTCTGCGAGCGGAGGAACCGGTGTTTTATCCGGAACCGGAACATTCACAGTTGCTGCAGGAACGTATAACTATACAGTTACTGATGAAAATGGTTGTACGGGTACGGGATCTATCACAGTATCGGATCCGGCAGCCGTTCTTGTGTCTAACTTTACACCAACATCAGGCTGCGTGGGGTCAACGGTATCCATTTTCGGGTCAAATTTAAACTTGGTTACAGCTATTGACTTAAATGGAATTTCAACTATATTTGTTATAGTAAACT
Source organism: Bacteroidota bacterium (assembly GCA_016711505.1). NCBI lineage: Bacteria > Pseudomonadati > Bacteroidota > Bacteroidota bacterium. Next base: position 160,854 of record JADJSV010000018.1, read on the forward strand.
CAGGAGAAATTACGGTTACAATTCCTCCGGCAGCAACGTCTGGTTCATTCAATCTGTATACTGCTGCCAACTGTACTACGACAACTGCGAATTTCACAGTTACAACTTGTCCAACAGGTATGACTCTAAACCTAACAGCATTTTTACAAGGTTTCTACTTAGGCGGCGGAACAATGCAGCCTGCGTTATTGAATCAATTGGTACCGGGTGCTACAGGTGCAGAAGCAGATACGATCACTGTTGAAATTTATGATGCATCTACATTTTTAATTGCTGCATCTACTCAGGCAGTATTGATGACTGATGGAACATGTTCAGCAACATTGAATGCAGCTGATGGAAATTATTACATCGCAATCCGTCATAGAAATAGTTTACTTACATGGTCAGCTGTTGACATAGCAATGGCTTCAGCAACACCGGCATCGTATGACTTCTCAACTTCAGCTACACAAGCATTTTCAGGTTGGATGGCAGATGATCTGAATGAAGGAATCTATTCAATCTTCACCGGTGATATTAACCAGGACGAATTCGTTGATGCAGCAGATTTCCCACCTTATGATAATGATAACACAGCAGGTCTATGCTGCGATTATTATGTTACAGATCTGAATGGTGATGGATTTGTTGATGCGGGAGATTTCCCTGCTTATGATAATAATAATGCTGCGGGGGTTTTCGCAATACATCCTTAAAAAATAATCAGAAGTAACGGAGCGGCCCAGCTCTGTTGCTTCTGTTAATATACTAACCAATAAAATAACCAAGAGGATAAACAAATAATACATGAAAAAAATAATACTATTCCTTTCTAAAGGAACATTCGTGACGTTGCTCGTCTTGTTGACGGCATGGGGCACCAGCAAAGGACAAAGTTATTCGATGTCCACTGATAATTGTACGATAACTTCGAACGTAATTACTTTCGATGTTATGATGACGAATAGCGGACCTGCGGACATGCGCATCAACTCCACAGTTATTCGTATGACACATGGTACTGCATTATTACCTGCAGGAACTAACACAGTTACATTTTCTTATGTAAACGATGGCCAATCGATAATACCGAGGTCATTTCCTCCTACTAATTCGCCGACATTCAGTTATACTGCGGCTGCAAGACAATGGCAGGTTTCAACAGGTACTGCGATCTACCAGAATGCAACTTGTGCCGGACCACCTAATGAGGCTCCTGTAGTGCTACCTGGCCAAACAGTTAAGTTAGGCCGTTTTGCCTTGACTATGGTTAGTAATTCAAACGGTAATAACGCATTTGTTGCAGGAGCATCAGCACAACTTGCTTTTGCACCAACTGCTGCAATGATCGTTTACCTGAATTGTAATTCAGTAACATCTTTGTCTTCTGCATTAACGAAAACTCTTATAACGCCATGTGCATTAACAGTACCTTCAGCAGGTTGTACAATTGCAGCTTCAATCCAGTCTCAGATAAACACATTGTGTTTTGGTGAAACAGGATCTGCTACTGCAACATCAACAGGTGGAACAGCGCCGGTAACTTATTCATGGAATACATCACCGGTACAAACAGGTGCAACTGCAACCGGACTTCAACCCGGTTCTTATATTGTAACTGCTACAGGTGCTGATGCATGTTCTGCAACAGCCACTGCAGTAATTACTGGTCCTACTGCAGCACTAGTTGCTTCGGCGGTTCAAGATGCTCCTATTCTTTGTAATGGCGGAACTACTTCAGTAACGGTATCTGCAACAGGCGGAACATCACCTTATTTAGGAACAGGTACATTCACTGTTAGTGCGGGTACACATAATTATACAATTACAGATGCCAACAATTGTACTACTAATACGTCGGTAACTGTATCAGAGCCGGATGCATTAACAGCAACCGGAAGTTCAACAGACGCTTCTACACCTTCAGCAACAGATGGAACTGTTACTGCTAACGTTTCCGGTGGAACAGCTCCATACACAATTATATGGAATACAACACCAACACAAACAGGACCAACAGCAACAGGTCTGGGTGTAGGATTTTACACGGCTAATATAACAGATGATAACGGTTGCGTGACTACTGCATCAGCAACTGTTTCAAGTCCTTCTTGTGCTTTACTGGCTTCATCTTCACAAGGCCCTGCAATTCTTTGTTTCGGTGGAACAACAACCGTTACTGTTTCTCAAACAGGCGGCGTTGAACCCGTAACAGGAACAGGAGCATTTACAGTGGGTGCAGGATCATATTCTTTTACTGTCACTGATAATAATGGATGTTCTTCAACTACAAATATCACAGTATCTGAACCGTCTGCTGTTGCGATCACTCCTTCATTCCTTCCAATTCTATGTAATGGTGGAACTACTGCTGTTACAATCACAGGATCGGGTGGAACACCTCCTTATTCAGGTGAAGGTACATTCAACCAGACAGTTGGATCAGATACTTACATAGTAACTGACGCTAACGGCTGTACTGCTACAGTAACTCTTACTTTCTACGAACCTACTGCAGTTGTTGCTTCTTCTTCTGCAACAGCAATCGCTTGTTTCGGTGGATCATCAACAGTAACAGTATCTGCAACAGGTGGAACTGCTCCTTACACAGGAACAGGTACATTTACTGAAGTAGCAGGGACTTATACTTACACAGTAACTGATGCAAATGGTTGCACAGCTACAACTACAGTAACGATCACTGAGCCTTCTGAATTAGTTGCTTCTTCTTCTGCAACAGCAATCGGTTGTTTCGGTGGATCATCAACAGTAACAGTATCTGCAACAGGCGGAACAGCTCCTTACACAGGAACAGGTTCATTCTCTGAAGTAGCCGGAACTTATACTTACACTGTAACTGATGCAAACAATTGCACAGCTACAACAACAATTACAATTACTCAACCAGCACTTCTTACAGCGTCTTCTTCTGCAACAGCAATTCTTTGTAACGGTGGTGAATCGACAGTAACTGTGACAGCAGCCGGTGGTACTCCAACTTATATCGGAGTAGGAACTTTTACGGTTCTTGCAGGAACATATACATATAATGTATCTGATCTTAACGGATGTACTGCTTCAACAACGATTACAGTTACTGAACCAACAGCTTTAGCTGCAACTGCAACATCAACTCCGGCATCATGTCCTACATGTGCTGATGGTACTGTTTCAATCGCTTCTGTAACAGGTGGTACTTCTCCTTATTCTTCTACAAACTTAACAGGACTTCTTCCTGGTAACTATTGCATCACTGTAACTGACGCTAACGGATGTACAACATCTGCTTGTGCTACAGTAAACACTGCTGCTTGTTCTATCGTTGCTTCTTCAGTTCAGGACGGACCGATCCTTTGTAATGGTGGTACAACTACTATAACTGTTTCTCAGACAGGTGGTGCATTACCGGTAACAGGAACAGGAACTTTCACGGTTAGTGCAGGTCCTTATTCTTTCACTGTTACTGATGCTAATGGATGTTCATCTACAACAACCGGTACAGTTTCTGAACCAACAGTACTTTCTGCTTCATCAAGTCAGGATGCTGCAATTCTTTGTAATGGCGGAACAACAACAATCACGGTTTCTGCAACAGGTGGAACTACTCCTTATTCAGGAACAGGAACATTTACTGTTTCAGCAGGATCATACTCATTTACTGTAACTGACGCTAATGGTTGTACATCTACAACTACAGGAACGGTTACTGAGCCTTCTGCAGTTGTTGCATCATCATCTTCTACAGCGATTCTTTGTAATGGCGGTTCATCTACAGTAACAGTTTCTGCAACAGGTGGAACAGCTCCTTATTCAGGAACTGGTACATTCACTGAAACAGCAGGAACGTATACTTACACAGTAACTGATGCTAATGGTTGTACAGCTACAACTACTATCACTATTACTGAACCTGCTGCACTTGTAGCATCTTCTTCTGCAACAGCAATCCTTTGTAATGGCGGTTCATCAACAGTAACAGTTTCTGCAACTGGTGGAACAGCTCCTTACACAGGAACAGGTTTTTTCAATGAAACAGCAGGAACTTATACTTACACAGTAACTGATGCAAACGGTTGTTCAGCTACAACTACTATTACAATTACAGAACCTGCTGTTCTTGTAGCATCATCTTCATTTACACCGATTCTTTGTAATTGTGGTTCATCAACAATAACAGTATCTGCAACTGGTGGAACAGCTCCTTATTCAGGTACTGGTACATTCACGCTAGGTGGTGGGTCATGGACATTCACTGTAACTGATGCTAACGGTTGTGAATCTTCAACTTCTATTTTTATAACAGAACCTTCTCAACTGGAAGCGACTGCTTTTGCAACAGGAAGTATTCTTTGCTTCGGCGGAACAACTACTGTTAGCGTTAATGCATCAGGTGGAACAGCTCCTTATTCAGGAACAGGTACATTCAATCAAGCGGCAGGTACAATTACATATACTGTAACTGATGCTAACGGATGTACTTCATCGTCTTCTGTTACATTAACTCAACCAACAAAAGTAGAAGGAACAACTTCAACTACTCCTGCTTCAGGATGTTCTACACCTGACGGAACTGCAACAGTTGTTGCTTCCGGAGGAAATGGTTCTTATACTTATGTATGGTCACCGGGCGGACAAACTACTGCTACTGCAACAGGTTTAGTTGCCGGTTCATATACGGTTTCTATTACTGATGGTAATGGATGTTCCGGTTCTGCTACAGCTTTAGTTACTGGTTCAGGTGGTTCAGTTGGTACTCCAAGTGCTATCAGCGGTCCGGCAGGAGCTTGTCGTAACTCTGCAGGAATCGTTTACTCAGTTATTAATGATCCTAACGCAACAAGCTATACATGGACTCTTCCAAGCGGCGCTACAGGCTCATCAACTACAAACAGTATCACTGTTGCATTCGGTAGCGGATTCAATGGCGGATTCATTTGTGTTGCTGCAAACAACGCTTGTGGTTCAAGTATGACAAGTTGTTTAAATATTCCAGTGATCGTTGCATATCCTTCTTTACCTGCTGTGATCAGCGGACCAAGTGTAACTTGTGGTGCAGGTGTGTATACATTCTCAACTTCATCAGCTAATGCAACTAGCTACAACTGGACCGTTACAGGTACAGGTGTATTCATTGCTTCTGGTCAAGGTACAAATACAATTACTGTTAGTGTTCCTGTAAACTTTGCTCAAGGATCTGTTCAGGTTCGTGGTGTAAACTGTAATGGAATCTCTGCAGTTCGTGGTATGACTATCACGGGTATTCCTGCACACTCTAATGCAGTGAGTGGACCTACAAAAGTTTGTGCAAACGGAACTGCTACATATTCAATGCCTGTTGTTCCGGGTGTAGACACTTATACATGGTCTATCACAGGTGACGCTTCACTTGATGGACAGAACTTAACTTCAACAACTTCTTCAGCAACGTTCAACTTCGGACCTGCATGGACAAGCGGACAAGTGAGCATTACAGTATCTAACACTTGTGGATCTTATACAAGATCATTTACTGTAGGTTCTGTTCCAAATCAACCGGGCGGTATTACTGGTCCTGGTACAGCTCTTTGTAACTTGAGCGGAGTAACTTATTCTATTGTTGCGGTTCCGGGTGCTACTTCATACAACTGGTCAGTACCGGCAGGTGTGAATATCGTATCAACTGCACCTAACGGCTTATCAATCGTAGTTAACTTCACTGCTGCATTTACTACTAATGCAGGTAACATCTGTGTGTCTGCTAACAATGCTTGCGGTGCTGGTCCGGCTCGTTGTTTCACTGTTACTTCCCGCCCTGCTGTCCCTGTAATCACAGGTCCAACATCGGTTTGTAAAACTCAGTCAAACGTGTCTTATAACCTTGCTCCGATAACAGGTGCTACAAGTTATACATGGTCAGTAACAGGTGGCGCTTCGATCGCTCCATCAGGAACAACTGCAATTGTAAACTTCAACACAGCATTGACTTCTTCTGCTGTTGTACGCGCAAATGCAGTTAACGCTTGTGGCGCTTCTCAACCGGCTGCACTTGCAGTTTCTGTAAATCAGTTCTGTCGTACAGCTGCTGATAACGCTTCAATCAACACAGCTGAATTCTCAGTTTATCCGAACCCGACTTCTGCTAAAACAACTGTTTCTTTCAATTCAGATTCTGATATGAAATATACAGTGAAGGTTGCAGATCTACTTGGTAACATCATTTATTCAAATGTTATCGATGCTTCTGAAAACTATAATTCAACTGAAATCAACATGACAGATTTCGCTAAAGGTGTTTATGTAATCAGCGTAACTTCTGAAGACGGAAACTCTCAATCGAAACGAGTTGTAGTTGAGTAATAACTTCACTCGGGAATATCCCGAAAAATTAAAGGGAAGCAGCAATTGGCTGCTTCCCTTTTTTTGTTATTATTTTTTCATAATCATGAAATGCAGATTTTGTTTAACGATTATTATTGAATCTAAAACATTGTTTTCGGTCTCATAGAGATCTCTGCGTATTTTCTGCATTTTCTGCGTAATTCTGCTTGAGAAAAATACCTGATCACTTATACAAAACATCTTTTAAATTGGATTTTGCCGGTATAAAAACTTTTTTATTTTTGCTCTACACATAAACACACCACCACCATGAAAAAAATTCTTAGAGTTATTGGCATTATCCTCGGAATAGTAGTTATCGCTGTAATCGGATTTCTGATTTACTTCAACAGTACTCACCCAAATGTCGCAGCAGCTAAGGACATCCATGTAGAAATTACACCAGAACGACTTGAAAGAGGAAAGTATTTAGCAAATTATGTTACAAATTGTATTGATTGTCATTCTAAGCGCGACTTTACAAAATTCAGTGGACCGATCGTTCCGGGAACTGAAGGAATGGGCGGAGAAGTTTTTGACGGACCGAAAGCAGATGTGCCCGGAGTTATCTATGCAAGAAATATTACACCTGCCGGTATTGGCGACTGGACTGATGGAGAATTGTTTCGTGCAATTACAGTGGGAGTAAATAAAAAAGGCGAAGCACTATTTCCTCTGATGCCTTATACACATTTCAGTAAAATGTCGCAGGAAGATATTTATTCTATCATATCATATATCCGTTCTCTGAAACCAATTGAGAACAAAATCCCTGAACGGAAACTTGATTTCCCGCTTAATCTTATTGTTAAAACAATTCCAAAAGATCTTGATGGTCCATTGCCACCGGCACCCGACCGCGCAAACACACTTGCCTATGGTGAGTACATGGTCAATGCAGTCGCTTGTATTGCTTGTCATACCAAGTTAGAAAAAGGTCAGATGCTACCGGGAACAGAATTTGCCGGAGGATTTAAATTTTGCATCGATGGACATTGTGCTACATCGGCTAACATTACTCCGGATAATGAAACCGGTATCGGACTCCTGACCAAAGAAGCATTTCTTGATAAGTTTCGTTTTTACAGAGATGAAAAGGCGAAAAACATTCCTGTTGGAAAAGGAGGAAATAATTCACCAATGCCCTGGGGCTTGTACAGTAATCTGACTGACGAAGATCTGAGTGCTATCTATGATTATTTGCGAACATTGCCACCTGTTGTAAATAAAGTAGAGAAGTATTCTGTTCAGACAGAACCAAAATATAACTAGACTAATTCATTGATTCGTTCAGTCAGCCAGTTTCTGTCGGAAATATTTGCTGACGATGATATTTCTGCGCGCAGTGCTTCCAGTTTTTTCGAATTGGAACCTGCGCGGAAGATCTTCAAAGAGTATTTTATAAAATTCTTATAAATGGAAAGTTGATAAGCGGAAATATTTTTATTCCTTAATAAAAATATTTTGAATGCCGCTATGTGGTGAAGTAGTGCTTCCTGCTCATCATTTTCAAAATACACTTTTAATAGTATTGACTTGGAATCAAGCTGATAATAAAGATCCGTGAATTCAACCTCCTGCAGATATTTTAAAACGAATTTGTAATTTTTTTAAAGTAATAGAGCATTGCAGTATTATAGGTTAAAGCATTTTTTCTTTCATGTGGCGGCAGAAAATTGATGAATCGTGAAATGAAATCTTTTACCCACTCGTCTTCTTTCAATCGTAAACCAAGGGTGACTATATTTTTAAATTCCCAGGGCGAGAGGTGATCATGCTTCATCAATCGTTTGTTTTTTAAAATTGATTTGTACAGATCAAAAAGAATTAAACGGAAATTATCTTCACCGGAATTGATCCGCCTGATGCAGAAATTTTTTGCATATTGGTAAATGTTGTTCAGGTCTTCTACAGCTAATTTGTTCCGAAATTCATTTGTAATGGAAATTATTTTTTCATAAGCATCGAATGACTCCTCTTTGTTTCCTTTCAAACTGATCAGGATGTAGTAGTAGACTTCAATCAATGGTGATGAAAGAAATGAGTTTGACACAAGATATTCGCAGATCGGATCTATTAGAATTACTTCAAATTGTTTGTTCAATACATTTTTAAGATTGATCAGTTCACATTGTAATTGCAGCTTTCGAACGAAATAAAATTGATCCAGACTTTTTAAAAGTCCGGTGTAATTAAGTTGTGCAAGTCTTGAGTGCTGACGTGCATTGAACAGATGGGCGATCTCTTCAGAGCGATATTTATTCATAAAAGATCTCGCCTTTTCAGAATTTTCTTTTGCACTACTTTTAATCATAGTGAATGAATATGCTTTTTTGACATTTCTTTCTGAAAGTGATTTTTGACGGTACAGAGATTCTTCTTCAGAATCTTTTTCAAATTCCAGGAGGGAAAGAAATTTTTCCAGATGGCTTGTCAGATCAGAAAAAAGATACCGCATTTTCTTATCGTTATATGGTACTTCTCCAAACATCCTGACGAATAGTACGTTTTTTGAAATTGATTCCGTACCAAGCAGTAGCTCAAATAAATTTGAGAGAGATTCCGAAGAGTTGTATAAAGGCGACTTCAGATATAGCCGGAATGACCGCACTTCATTAGGAGAAAGCACGTCAATTAATTCTTTAACTTTAAGGGTTGTCATTTTTTCGGAAATTTTGGTAAACAGCCAAAAATAAGGGCCTGACAAATTAAGAAAAAAAGGTTAAAAAATCACAAAAATAAGGGTAAAGTGTCAATTTATTCAAAATATACCCTTTGACAAATGGAATATTTTGTATTTTTTAGGTAGGCGGGCAAGCAATATGTTTGTAACGTGAAATTGTATCCACATCAAAAGGAAAAAGCACAGACAATGAAAAAAGCTACAACGAAAATTTTACTCATGATCGGATTGATGTTATCCGCTCTTCAGAATTCCAATGCTGCAAATTTTTATTGGGTTGGAGGATCAGGAAGCTGGAGTGACTTTGCAAATCATTGGGCAACGACAAGTGGTGGGTCTACATTTCATACATCCATTCCAAATCTGAATGATGATGTGTTTTTTGATGCTCAATCATTCACTGCAATCAATCAGTTTGTACAACTGGACTCTACATTTTATTTCTGTAAGAACATGGATTGGACCGGTGCGCTATATATGCCGAGTATTGAAGGAATGGGTGCAACTCTCAAAGTTTATGGCTCGCTTACATTTATTGATAATATGATCGTTAATCAGATAAGTTTCGCCTTCTCATCTACTCAAACAGGTGTAAACATTGACACCAGACAAAAAGAACTTGGTTATATTCAGTTTAATGGAAGTGGTTCATTTGTTCTTCAATCGCCATTGTATTGTACAGGAAATATAGAGTTAACAGATGGTAGTCTTGATGCAAACGGAAATAATATTCATTGTAATTCATTTACCAAAACAGTTCTTCCCGTTTTAACAACAGGTGATATCACCGTTACAATTGCAGGCACTTCATTCAGTACTCAACCAAGAAAATTTCAGGCTCTTGGAACAATTACCGGCAGTGATCTTACTACAGTGATCTTTGATTGTGCAAGTGGAGAAATCGAAGCTTCAGGAAGTACTACTGTATTTGATTCTGTTATGTTCATAGGTGCAGGATCTGTTCTCAGAATTAGTTCTAATTATGTGTCAATGACCGATAATGGATTTGTTGGAAACTCAATCATCCAAAAAGGTATTTTTGATAAACAAATCATTCTTAGTACAAGTACATTCGATACGCTCTCCAGCACCAATATTTATTTATATGTAAATGAAACTTCAACTGTAAATAATTTACTTGATATAAATTCTGATTGCAATAATTTCGGAACTCTGAACTCAATGTATCCGGGTGGAATTTCTACTCTGAATGTACCTTCCGGAAATGTGACATTAAATTATATTCAACTGAGTGGAATCACTGCTACGGGCGGTGCTACATTTACTGCTAACAATTCAATTGACAATGGTAATAACACCGGCTGGACAATTACAAGCCTTACGCCGAGAAAATTATTTTGGGTAAATGGAACAGGAAACTGGAATGATCCGGCTCATTGGTCACTTACCAGCGGCGGAATCCCAACTACATGTAGTCCGACAAAACTTGACAGCACAATTTTCGATGCAAATTCTTTAACAGCCGGCGACACTGTTTATACAGTCAATGATCTCGCAACTTGTAATAATCTGCAAATTTCTAACGTTGCATTCGGGCCGGTATTTTCAGGAACTTTTCTAACTGTAAATGGTTCTGTAGATATTCAATCAGCAGTAACCTGGAATGTTAATACTTTGAAATTAACAGGCACTGCAAGTACTTGCATTCTGGGTTCAATAGCTCCGTTAAATTATATTGATAAAGTAGGTACAGGAACTTATACTGCAACAACTGATCTGAATTTTGAGATTCTGTTTCTCGAAAGTGGTACAATGGATTTCAGCAACAGAAGTGTGAATGCCATCGGATTAAATTCGTATCCGCTTACAACCGTAATTATGACGAATACACTTTTCTACACGCAGGGGTTTTCATTTATGGGTACTCAGACTGGTTCGTCAACTGCGCAAATTCAATTCCCAACTTCAAATGCTGTTATGGCATCAAGCGGAACATATTACAGTATTGATTTTACTCAGGATGGGCGAATAGATTCAAATGTAACAGCAAACATTTTTAAAAGTACAGGTACTGTTCATCTTGGAAATAATAATTCATTTGGAAGAATGGAAGTAGGCGGTGACTTGTATCTGCATGGACAAAATTCTACTGATACATTGCAATTAAATAACGGCGGACATTCAATTATCCAGGACGCAGGAAGAACATTCACTGTTACGAATGAAATATTTGCAACTGCGAATTGTAATAAAATGATCAGTCTTCGAAGTGGAACTTCGGGTGCGCAAACGAATATTGTCAAGACTTTGTCTAATGCTGTAAACGTCGACTACTTTGATATTGCTGACATCAATGTTTCAGGTGCAGTGTTCAATGCAACGAATAGTATCAACTCCGGTAATAATACCGGATGGACTATCACTTCGCCTACTGCAAGAAACTTATATTGGATTGGCGGACCGGGAAACTGGAGTGATTCTACACACTGGGCTTTAGTAAGTGGTGGCACCGGTGGTAACTGTGTTCCTACTGCAGTAGACGATGTATACCTTGATCAGAATTCAGGACTGAGTGGAAACACTCTGACATTCGATATTGCAAATCCTGCCATGAATAAATTCGATATGCGCACAGCAGGAACTGAAGTTACATTGGCTCCGGGAATTCCGGCAATAGTTACAATGTATTCATCAGCGTACTTTGCACCGACTACAATCATCCAATTGCAAAACCTGAGAATGCTTTCTTCAGGTACTGCAGAATTATTTACCGGCGGAAGTTTAATGGATGAAATGGAAATAGAAATGGCAAATGGAACATTCACACTTGCTGATGAATTTTCCGGAACGAGCATTAATCTTGCATCGGGCTCACTTGATCTTAATGGAAACAATATCACGGTTTCGAATTTAAGTAGTGAAGCGGGCACAACAGTAAATCTTGGACCTGTAACAATAGAAGTTACAAACTTTGATCTTAAAGGAACAAATACAAATACTGCACAAACGGATTTTAATATGAACGTTTTTGCTCCTGCTTATTATGCGTACGGTTACTATTTCAAAACTCAGGGGACATTTAAAAACATTACTGTAAATGCACCAGGTTGTAATTTCAGTACACCGAGTCTTACATGTAAACAATTTACGGCTTACTACTATGCAGGTATCAGTGGAGTTTCCAGTACATGCACAATTGAGAAGGCTGTATTCTTCAATGATGTTGGTTTATTTGGTAATAATTATTTTGATACACTGTTCTTTAATAATCCCGGACGTACAGTTACTGTGTATGGAACTCAGGAGATCGGTACTCAGCTAATATGTGGAGGTAGTCCGGGATTTCCAGTGTATTTAAATGGAACAAACGCTGCAACATTCTCAAAAACTTCAGGTGACGTTTGTATCAGTAATGCATTGTTGCAAGGGATCACCGGCGCAGGCGGGGCGAATTTTTATGCCGGACAAGGCTGTACAGATCTCGGCGGAAATGTTAACTGGCAATTTACACCTTGTCTTGTTACTTCCGATGTATGGCCGGGTGATGCAAATTTTGATTTGTTGTGCAACAACTTTGACATACTAAATATCGGTGTTGCATTCAATGAAACCGGTCCTGTAAGAGGAGGTGGAAATAATTCCTGGACTGCGCAACCCGCAGCAGATTTTTCTTCGTGGTTCAGTTCTGCAGTGAATATCAAACATGCAGATAGTGATGGAAATGGAATTGTAGAGTATGCTGATACAGTTGCAATCGATCAGAATTATTCTCTCAATCACCCGGCTCGTTTAACACCTCCTGTTATTACTACTTCAAGTCATCTTCTTCCACCGCTTAGTCTTGAAGCAACTCCTGATACTGTCGGACCATCAATGGCAGTACATATTGATGTGCTATTGGGCACAGCGGCCGTTCCGGTTGATAGTTTGTATGGAATTGCATTTACTGTAAACTATGATCCAACTGTTGTTGATACAATGAGTGTACAATCGAGTTTTGTTGGAAGCTGGTTAGGAACTGTTGGTGTTGATATGATCACATTCGTCAGACATTTTCCTACGATTGGAAAACTTGAAGTTGCAATGGTGAGAAACGATCATCAGAATGTTGCAAACGGTTTTGGTGATCTTGCATCTTTCGATGTTGTTATTGTAGATAATATTTCTACAGTTACAAATTCACTGTTCAGGTTAACTGATGTAACAGCGATAACATACACTCAACTTGTTCAACCATTGGCAAGAGTGAATGATACAATTTATGTAGATCCGACTGTAAACAAAGTACCGGTTATAGACTTAAACAAATACTTTAAAGTTTATCCGAATCCTGCAACGTCCGTTTTGAATATCTATTCAAATGATATCATGATCCAGTACATGGATATTTTTGATATCACAGGAAAGCAACTAGTGCATTTGAAAGTAAATGGTAACCAGGCTTCGATTCCTGTTGAAAGTTTACCTCAAGGAATTTATCAGCTTCGTTGTATTTCTGAACAAGGAATATTTAACAGAGCAATTGAAATTGTAAAAAGATAAAATGAGTTATATAAAGATGTTTCCCTAATCCTAATATCAGTTGCACCGGGTTTTCCGGTGCAGCTTTTTCAAAAGAGTCTCCCTAACCCTAATACAGTTGCACCGAATTTTCCGGTGCAACTTTTTCTAAAAAGAAATTTCCCTAATCCTAATTAAAGCTGTATCAGATTTTCTGATGCAGCTTTTTTTGTTTTTGTTTGGAGGACAGGTAAAATTTAAACACTAAGGTCACTAAAATTTGTCACAAGAACACTTAATGATGTATTACTTCACTTGTGCTCTTGTGCTAAATTTTAGTGGTCTTAGTGTTTTAAAAACCCGCAGCACTAAAACTAAAATAAACAATTCAAGAAAAATTGATTAGACAAGTTCAATATCAAACTGAACAAGGTTCACAAACTGCTGAACGCGCTCATCGATCTCTTCTTGCTTTAATTCCGCAAGTCTTTCGATACCGAATTTCTCAACACAAAAAGAAGCCATTGCTGAACCATAAATAATTCCGCGTTTCATATTGTCAAAAGAGATATCGCGCGTTTGTGCAAGATAGCCAATGAAACCTCCGGCAAAAGTATCGCCTGCACCTGTCGGATCAAATACATCTTCAAGTGGAAGGGCAGGAGCGAAGAACACTTGTTCTTTATTAAATAGTAATGCACCATGCTCACCCTTTTTGATGATCAGGTATTTCGGACCCATTGTCAGAATTTTCTGAGCTGCACGTACAAGTGAATATTCATTTGTCAACTGACGAGCTTCTGAATCGTTGATCGTAAGTACATCGACAAGTTTGATCGTTTCTAAAAGAGCTTCCATTTGTGTTTCCATCCAGAAGTTCATCGTGTCTAATACAACCAGACGCGGACGCTTTGTCATTCGCTCAATTACTTTCTTCTGAAGTTGTGGCATCAGATTACTTAGCATCAGAAATTCACAATCCTGATATGAAGCAGGAATTTCAGGATCAAAATCAAGCAACACGTTTAGTTGAGTGTCAATTGTATCACGCGTATTCATATCAACGTGATATTTCCCTGACCAGAAAAATGTTTTCTGTCCTTTTTTAATCTGTAAACCTTCGGTATTCAAACCAAACTGGCCGAATTTTTCGATCATCTCCGTCGGAAAATCTTCACCGACAACGGAAACCAGCTTAATGTCTTTTCCAAAATACGAAGCTGAGATCCCTGAATAGGTAGCTGCTCCGCCGATTATTTTATCTGTTTTTCCGAAAGGTGTTTCTATGGCATCAAATGCTACAGTTCCGACTACTACAAGGCTCATGGGGGTGGTATATTTTCGGCAAAGATAGAAAAGTTGGCGGGTTTATTAAAGACGACCATGCATTTGAAACAGAAAAAAACATGATTTTCACCGCGAAATTGCAGGCGTTGTTAATAAATCAGGTTTCACTTTATCAATTCGATTCCCGAATCATAAGTTTGCAACGATCAATCTTAACGCACCGGTAAAGTTTGGTTGTGTTCTGAAATGACCGAATTTTTTATCCCAGGCCCCCGATTGTAGATCGTTACTTAAGTTCTGAATGTATTTTTCTTCAAGTTCTGCAGATAAAAATCCCCATGCCGACTGAGCCATACGGACTTCTTTTTCCAGAAAAGCTTCCGGACGACCGTAGTAGGCTTCCTGAAAACCGTCGACACAGTCGAGTGGAATTGGAATTTTTATGACTTCCGTTTTTGCACTTAAAGCTTTTTGCAAACGTGTGATTGAAGGATATCGTGCTCTTTCAATTTCTATTAGTTGGGGGAAATAATTTACATTCCAGAAATCATCTAATGCATCCGGATCAAAGGTCATAATGACGATGCGTTTTTTTGTCACTCTTCGGATTTCAGAAATTCCTTTTTCAATATCCGGCCAGTGATGAACGGTTACCATGGCCATTGCTGCATCAAAGGATCTGTCATCGAATGGCAGTGAATCTGCTTTAGCATTGATAGCAGGAATTTTTCCGTTTGCAATTCGTTGTGTGCGCATTGTAATCGATGGCTCAACAGCAATTACATATTTGTCTTCGGGTTCATATGATCCGCTGCCCGCACCAATATTAATAACGGTTTCTGAATCTGCTAATGCGTTATGTACATATGCAGCAATCCGCGGATCTGTTTTTCTTTGTCCTGAATATTTTTGTCCGTGGGTGTCGTAGTTGAATGCTGGGTTGGGGATTTTCATTTTGTAGTGGAATGATTGTATGAAATGAATGTAAACAAATAAAATTATACGGGATGAAGTTAAACACAAGAACACAAGTTCACAATAAGATCACGGAATTTAATATGTCATAAAATCCGTGTTCTTATTGTGAACTTGTGGTCTTAGTGTTTATTTTTATCTACCATTACTCTTAGTGTTTATTTTATCAACCATGTTACAGAAGATACTTTTTAATTATATCAGAAATATCCCCCGGCATATTCAACGTCATGAAATGTCCGCCACCTTTGATCTCGTAATCGCATTTTATATAACGGATCGGTAAGACCCGGTCTGCAGTACCATGGATATGAATAACATTTTTTGGAACAAACGTATTTTTCCAGGTAAGAATTTTTTCGATAGACCATAATAAATACCTGTGATCTGTTTCCTCAATTATGGTTTTTAACAAGACCTTTTCTTCATGAGTTGTAATTCCGAATAACCAATTTGTCAGGAATTTTACTTTTTTAAAATACCTGATCGGAAAAATTCTTTGAATTTTTAAAAAACCAATAAATCTGTAATACCAGGGAATTTCATATTTCGTTTTCGCTGATGAAAGTAAAATTATTTTTTCTGTTTCAATCTGTTTAGCTATTTCAATAGCCATCATTCCTCCGAATGACAGACCGATCAGAACCGGATTTTTCTCTGTGATCTGAGAAAGTAACCGTGAAGCGTAAGATTCTACACTTTCATTTTTGTGTGGTGGGATCCATTTTAAATATACCGGCTCTAAAGGAACAAGATCTAATTTCTTAAAGACCCTTTCATCAGCACCAAGTCCACTCAGAATGTATACTTTTCTATTCACACTTGTAAACATATGAAATAGGAATCAATGTTTAATAAACCGAAAAAAACAATCTTGCGATTTAATAAAATATATTCCCGGCGATAAATTTGAAATATTGAAAGTCGTTTTATCGCTTTCTTTCAATTGATTTTTTATCTGCATTCTATGTTGCAGTATATCATAGATTTCAATTGTTGAATTTTGTGTATTTACTACTGTAATGTATTCACTCGCAGGGTTCGGATAGACGGATAATTCTTCAAAATCATTTTTTGTAATTGTAGTCGGAATATTAAATATCGTTTCGAAATTTTCGGCAAACTCGTCTGCAGTTCCGCAGGTATTTACGGCATCCCAGTTTACAGACCATGTCATCATTCCTCTCAAATCCGGATAGCCACCGGATTGTAACAGCGTATAACTTCCCGGCTGCGGACCTGTTCCGCGAAGATAATCCATTGCAGATTTTACGATCAACGGATCTGTATATCCACCACCTGCAGCATTTGTACAGGCAGGAAGTCCGACAGCAATTTGACTTGCATTTAGTCCTGCAAACATTCCGCCAGCTGTATTGAATCCCTGAATAAGTGCTTCTGTCATTGCAATAATGAAATCTGCTGTACCTTGCGTGTAAATATTTCCATCGATACCATACATACTTCCGCTATTGTAAAGTTGAACTTGTAATATTTCAATGGAGTCACGCAGGGCATGTATCACCGGCAGATATGCACCCCAGATTCCACCATAAGCCGATTGTCCTCCGTGAACAAATGCGGTTTCAGGAGCCATTGTAAGCAGTAATCTTTTGTTATGCGCAGAATAAAAATCACCCATGATCTGTTTGATGGCGTCGATCAGATTGATCACATGAGCATCCACTGGATTTGCAATTGTACCACCTGATGTTGACAATGAACTCCCTTCAAGATCGATATCAATTCCATCGAAACCATAAGTATTGATAATTGCATTCATCGTCGCAACGAATGTATCGCGTTCTGAAATGTTGTCGAGCGAAACAGGTGCAGTAGCTCCGCCAATGCTGATCAAAACTTTTTTCCCCTGACTTTGCAGACTTTGAATTTGTATTATCAAAGCCGGTTGCGAAACCTGATCGGGAATAAATTCCATTTTATAATCTGTTCCCGCTTGCGGAACAGCGAATGAAACTTCGATTAAATTGTAGCGCGAATCGATCTGATCAAGTTGTATGTAAGGTGAATTTGCATCGTTCCAGTTTTGCCAGTAACCGATTAGGGCGGGGTTTGGAGCTTGCGCAGTAGTTAGGAGAGATGAAAGGAGGAGTGCGAATTTGAAGGTGAATTTCATGGTACGGTGATATGAGAATGCAAGATATATTAAACTCGGAAAGAAATTTCACTTCAATACGATTTATTCCATTGGTATCCCAAATCAAAATAAAAAAAATATTCTTAGCGATCTAATAGGTATATTAGATCTGTATCTAAGAACATCCCACTAAATTTCGACTGATCCCGGCGGGATCACATATTGGTAGAAAATAATGCACAGGCCCCCCGACCTCGAAGAGGTCGCACATGATTACGGATTGCATTTTAATTTAATACATTAATTTTATATATCATTCATCAAAATGAAGACAAGCGCAGGTTTGTCATTAAATTAGCGTTTTGGCTGATGCAGCAATGGTTTATTTTGGAGTAAAGTATACATTTAAAAAAGTGAACTAATAAAAGGATTTAATCAAGGCTTGACTTATTCAAGCAGAGATATATATTTGGCAAGAAATTTAAAGACGAAGTTAAGAAGAAATCAAAAATTTCGGAGTATGAAATTTCTATTATGAGCATTGGATTTTATCGTAGAGTATTTAATTTAGATGGAAAGAAATATATACGTAAATTGCTGTTGAAATGAAACTAGTTATATTTATAATAGGCTTATTTCTTGCTAAAGACAGTTATTCTCAAAATAAATTTTCTTTTGGGATAAATTATCACTTTGATAGAATTACTTGGACTGGAACTGAAGCAGGAACTTATTATGATGGGTATTATAATCCTGTAAACTCTAAAATAAGTTTAGAAGGGACATATAATTCAGAATTGATAGGAGTAGGCACAGGTGTTTCATTTTTTATTGAAGAATATAAATTGCGTCAAGTTTCAAATACTGATTTGAATTCAATAAATTATAAGTCAAATAACACTGCTATATTATTGAACACCTGTTTGAATTTTAGAAAAAATAAAAATACATTATTCTTTGCTTTTAATAATGAGTTTATCTTTACAACTCAAGCATCAAAACAATTGATCGACCTTTTGGAACTATTAATAGTAATCAAGTTTATGAATTAGAGGCCTCAACGTATAACCGTTGGGTCGCCAGTTTTGGAATTGGATATAAATTCAATTTTGCGGAAAAATTTTATTTTAAAATTATTCCTTATTGTTCAATAAATGGTTCAAAAAAGGCAGTACTCGTTGCTGAGCAAGATTTTTATAAGTTAGGGGTTTCGTTAGGAGTATTTCGAATGTTTTAATAGTTTGTTTTTATAAAATCTAAAGTTGAACCCCAAAAAATTCAAAAATATTTATTTCTTAATCGTTTTTACCTTTGTCGTAAGTAACCTTTGTTAAAGTTAAATTTATTTGTATATTTATAGACCACCTGATATTATTCTTTAAAAATCATTACATTGTTAGCATTGAATTAAATTGCTAGTTAAATGGCTGATAAAGAATTTAAAGTTAAAATATTTTGTTCTCCTAATAGTAAACAACCAATTCGTAATAAACACAGACCGTTTTTTGACATTCTTGCCTGGACTTTTTCATCAGGGCAAATTGAATTAAACAGTGAATGCATCAATCCCGGAGAAAGTCAAATTGGTATGGTTTCATTTGTTGCTCCTGAATTACTGGAGGGAAATTACAGATGTGACACAAAGTATTTTTTCTATAACGATTTTAATGAGCCATTTCTTGGTTATATTGTTTTTTTAAATGAAGGATAGCAATTTTTAATGACTGAAGACATATAAAAGCTTATAAGGTAAAATAAAACTTGATAATATTGAAAGACTTTATTTATAAAATGAGAAAATTTATATTCCTTTTCGGAATACTAATTATTCAGGAATGTAATGCACAAAACGGAATTTCTGCAGGCATCAATTTTCATGTTGAAAGAATATCATGGTCATCAGGTGCAGGTTATTCTTATAATGATGGATCTTATAATCCGCTTAATACAAAAGTGAGTTTTGAAGGAATTTATAATACAGAGTTGGTTGCATTTGGAACGGGAATTTCTTTTTTTAATGAAGAATATTCCAAGCGTCAATTTTATAATACAGATTTGTATCCAATCGTTTATAAGTCGAAGAATATAGGAATATTGTTAAATGTTCATCTGAATTTTAGCAGAAAAAAGAATTCGTTTTTCTTTGCGTTTAATAATGAGTTTGTCATTTCAACTTTCGCACAAAGAATATTTAATGGTTCACCGTGAATTGAAACTAAAATCCTGGAACTGGAATCTGCAACTTATAATAGATGGGTAGCAAGTTTTGGAATAGGCTATAAATTAAATGTAGGCGGAAAAGTTTATCTAAAGGCTTTACCATATTATTCTGTCAATGGTAGTAAGGAAACAATACTTACGGAAGAACCCGGTTTTTATAAATTGGGAGGTTCTTTGGGATTATTTCGAGTGTTTTAATTTATGAATTATGGATTCATAAGTCTTATCAAGCATTATGAATTGATTTATGGACTAAATAAAATAAAACATTGTTCTTTTTTGCCTAATATTGTTTGCATCTATGAAAAATCCCGCTTCCCAAATTTATTTTTTACTAACTATTATTTTTATTCTGGACTTTTCCATTTCATTTTCAGAGGAACCCAATAAAAGAGAATTAAAAGGTAGATGGAATTTTGTTTGTTTCTATAATACTCAAACAAAATCTGAAGAATGCCCAAATATTAACAATGAAAACGCATTCTATATAGAGTTTGATCCTGAAGGAAAGGCAGGCATCATTCATGGATTAGCGTCTAAAAATTTTCTTCAAGGAGAATATTCAATTGATTCTGAAAACAATATTAGTTTTACAAATATGGAAGGATCAAAAGCAATGGAACGAACTAAATGTGGTCATAATTTTTACGACGCTTTTTTAGATTTAACTTCTGTAACACAGAGAGGCGATAGTTTGTTCGTCACATACGGAGATGAGAACAAACTAATCAAGTTTGTAAAAGTAAAATGAAATCCTAAAAGGCAGGAATCAATTCTTCCCACTCAACATCCGCCCCAATTCCGCTTCCAAGCGATCCAGATTTTCTTCGTTCTTGTCTACAGCAAAGGCTTTGATCTGTTCACATTCTTCTGCTGTACCGAAAACCATTTTGAAAGTTAGATTTGTTTTGTTGTAAGCAACTTCTTCAAACAATGCTACGACCTGAAACTGTGGACTGGAAACATGGTTTAAAACAATAAGTTCGGGCTTTTCGATTTTTACGAAAACTACTTCATTTGGGAAATGTCCTTTGTCGGGACCGTGCATTACAAATTTCCAGGTACCACCCGGACGTAAATCAAATTCACTGAAAGTATTTGTAAAGCCTTTTGGTCCCCACCAGTTTTTTAAATGATAAGGATCTGTCCATGCACGAAAAATTAAATCTCTGGAAAAATTGATCACTCGCGAATTGACAATTTCACAATCGGGAGATACATTGAGGATTTGCATTGTAGTGTCCATGATTTGTTATGTTTTTAAATTGATTTTTCTAACAGATAATCACAATGAGCATTACGTGGGTCTTGATTAAGCAAGATACATAAAGGTATATAAATATCAGGCAATTCATCACTAAATTCTTTCGGAGCTTCAAAAAAATGTTCAATGCAAACGGCAAAAAACTCCCTTTCGCTTTTTCCCGCATAATTTCGAAGAAATGAATCTTCATCATTCCTGATCCTGTGATATTCATCATTACTTTTTTCTTTCCAGGTATCATACTTAACTGCGAAATCCATTGTCGTATCACTACCTAAAAGGGCGGTTAATTCAAGAGCATGTGCCATTTCATGAATCCCTAAATTTAACTTGTCTTCTTTAGTCTCATAGCCCTCCATAAAGTCTTCCCAACTCAGAAAGATTTTTCCACTCTGGCCGGTTAATCCTTTGTAATAAACATCACTGTGTGTAAACCGGAACGTATCGGGAAAAACCATGATCTCCCGAAAATTACTCAACACATAATTTTCAAGACCAAAGGTGATCTGGATAGCCGCTGCGGAAATTAAAGTTTCATGTTTGTTATCAATTACTAATCCATTCTTTCCGATAAAATTTTTATGTGAACGAAAACGATGTAGGCGCTTAATAAATTTCTTTCGGCCTGCAGGTGACAGATTTCTATAGTAATCGTTGTGTTGAGTTAACAATTCATGATACAATTGAATGTTTGAATTTGAAATATATATATGAATACTGTTACCGGACAATTTTGAATAAAAATACAGGAAGGCGGCTACACCAATTATATATGCAAATGTCATTTACAAATATCTTTATTTTTAGGTTGAATTGAAGAATGAAAGATATTAAAAGATTGAAAAAGGAAAAACTTTATTCATTAGGTTAACTCAAGAATTTATAATCAGTATATGTATTTAGAAGTGACAGGCCCGTTAGGGCCGTACTTTCGGTAATACTAGACTACACGAGACCGTCAAGCCCCTTTAGGGGCGCACTCTTTAAACACAATGCATGTGTCCATTAATTCAACTGCATAAAAGTTCCAATATATAGTGATTGCATTCGGCTTATTACAAATTGTGTTTTTGTTGTCGAAAAAAGCTGTGTGCTTAAAGAGTACGCCCCAAAGGGGCTATCTTGTATTGTCCTAAAGTTAACAAAAGTATGGCCCTAACGGGCCTGATAATCAATTATGAAAAGTAATGTATCAAAACTGAAATTTTCATACAATGTTATTTATCTTTGTGGAGATTGCTTTCTTGTCACTGTCTGTTTTAGCTAATACTAATGCAGCTTCAAAGTTTTGTTTAGCTTTATTATTGTCAATACCAGTATAGAGCTCGCCAAGTAAGACATAGTAAAAGTGATTATCTGTAAGCTTTAATTTTTCAGCTTCAATGATCGCTGCATTTTTCCCATTAGCCATAGACAAAGCAAAGGTTCTGTTCAACGCAGCCATTGGTGAATATTCAATTTGCAAAAGCTGATTGTATAACTGCAAAATATTTTCCCATTTATTTTTAGAGTCGTCTTTGATCGTATGCCAATATGCAATTGCTGCTTCTGTATGATATTTTGAAATTTTATTTCCCTGCGCTGCCTGATTCAGAAAATACTCGCCTTTCTCGATCAGATCTTTATTCCATAATGCTGAATCCTGATCATTATAAAGAACCAGTTCTCCATTGTCGTCAGTGCGAGCTTCAAATCGCGATGCATGAAAACACATAAGAGATAATAAGGCATTTACAGGAGGCTTATTAGTAGCGTTGTTTTCGACCAGCATATAACAAAGCCGAATAGCTTCAAGACATAGGTCTTTCCGCAACGTTTTATTCTGACTTGTTGAATAATAGCCTTCGCTGAATAGTAAATACAAAGTTGTCAAAACAACATCCAGCCGAACGTTGATCTCCTGCATTCCCGGCAATTCAATTTTAACTTTTTCTGTCCTCAGTTTTTCTTTTGCCCTTAAAAGTCTTTTATTTATTGTCTCTTTATTAGAAAGAAAAGCATCTGCAATCTCATCAATTCCAAAACCACACAGGATTCGCAATGACAATCCTATCTGTGACTCCACCGAAATTGCAGGATTGCAGATTGCAAACATCATTTGCAACTGACTGTCATTGATATTGGATTCTGAAAGATCCAGTTCGATCTCCTGATTAGTAGCTAAGTTTATTTTTATTTCAGGTGCAATTTTATTTTCAAAAAGTTTCGCACGCTGTAAATGATTTTTGGCTTTGTTCTTAGCAACATTGTACAGCCATGCAGTCGGATTCGGTGGGATGCCTTTCAAGCCCCATGTTTCAGTAGCAGTGAGAAAAGTATCGCCTGCAATGTCTTCAGCAATTTCAATCTGATCGAATCCGAATAATTTACTTAGCACAGAAACAATTTTACTGTATTCTGTTCTGAATAAATGCGGGATCAATTCTTGCTCATTGTTCATGACTAAAATAAATTAGAAAAGCTCCCGGATTAATGGGAGCTTTTCGAAAGCGGAAAATTTATTCCATTGAAACAATTGGGCGCACTTCAACATTGCCGCCGCCTTGAAGGATCGGACAACCTTTTGAAATTTCAGCTGCTTCATCAATTGTTTCAGCTTTGATGATAATGTAACCACCAATAGTTTCTTTGATCTCTACATATGGACCATTCGTAACTACATTTTTTGGCTTGACAACTTTGCCTTCTGTTCCCAGACGATTTCCTGAACTTGCCAGTTTGTTTTGAGCTGCAATTCCGCCCATCCAGTCTTGCCATAGTTTCATTCTCTCCTGCATTTGAGCGGGCGATGGCTGATCATCTTTTGTCATTCTGAAAATTAATACAAATTCTTTCATCTTTTTGTTTTTTTAGAAATTAATGGATGTATGTTTTATACACCAATGACAAATGAGATTAATGAAATTGGACACGGAACAAAAAATATTTTTTGAAATTATTTTCCGAAAGCATTGGTAGTTAAAAAAGATGTAATTCCGAAGACAAGCCCGATAATTGTTCCTGAAATGACTTCTTTCATAGTATGTCGTTTAAGTTCCAGTCTGGACCAGGCAATTGCCACTACAAAAAAACCGAATAAAATGGCCAATTCGGAATGGATAGGAAGAATAAGAAATACCAGGAATACATTGTAGGCAACATGCATTGAACTTTTTATGTAAACATTCACTAATTGTGCTGTTACCAAAAGCAGGAATGCATAAACAGTGTTGAAGCGCATCGATCTTGACTGATCAGTGAAATATAAAAGTGCTATTACTAAGATTAAAAGCAGAACAGCTGTCCGGTACCATTTCTGACGTTGCATCTGATTTGAAACATCCAGATTAGTGTAATCGCCACGTTTGGTACCTCTGTATGTTTTTACCGCCATGGGAATAAACATTCCTCCTATAACGATACCGGAGGTCCAGATTGCTTTATAAAGTTCTTCATATGCGAACAGAACATAAAGAAGAAAAGCAGGAAGTGTTACAAACGGATGTCCAAGGATGGAAATGAACTGAGCAATTTTCTGACGCATAAACGATAAGTCGTGCAAATAAGAATGACTTGTTAAATGTAAAAATAAAATTGTTCACTTAACTATTGCCGGAATTAAATAATCAGCCATGATCTTGTCTGTTTGCTGATGTGCATAAGGCGTATTGAATGCTGTTGATGTGATCACAATTACAATTGGTTCATCTTTGAAGATGAAGATCTTGTTTCCTCCATTTCCACTGGAATAGGAAACTTCATAGTTTTTATTTTTTGCGCGATAGGTCTTAATCCAGAAAAGATAGCCGTAAAACTCATTATCAATTGCAGGAATAGCAAGTTGTGTTTCCGGAATTGTCATTTGTCTTGAAAGAGATTTTTCTACCCAATCGGAATTCATGATTTCCTTGCCTTTCCATTTTCCTTTACTTACATATAACTGACCAAACTTTGCATAGTCAAGCGACGACATTTTCAATCCACCGGCTGTATTGGCAACTTTTTGTGGAGTGTATTGCCATTCATAATTAGTTATTCCTAAAGGCTTGAATAATTTCTCAGCGGAATATTTTTCCAGTCCACCGGGAAGGGATTTATCCAGCACATCGCCAAGTATAACAACACCTGCAGTGAAATAGTCCCAGTCTTTACCTGAAACTTTTGATTTATCCATTGGTAAATTCAATGTAAATTCAACCCAGTTATCTGTTGGATACATATTCTCTTCATTACCCGGCGAACTTTCATTCATATCAGAACCTTCAAAACCAGAGCTCATAGTAAGCAGGTTCTTCAAAGTAATGCTGTCTTTTTTTCTGAGTGTAGTTTTTGAAATTTTTCAGGTTATAAAATTCACGAAGAGTTTGATTTTCACCTTTAATATAGCCTTCCTTTATAGCAATTCCCATAATAGCCGAACAAAACGATTTGCCGACTGAACGGGTATCGTGAACAGAATCTCTGGTAGCACCATTGAAATATTCTTCAATTAAAAGCTCTCCATTTTTTATCACGACAATACTTGTAATGTTTTTAAATTTCTTTTCGGCAATTTTGCGGTTAAGATTTTCTATTAATAATTGGTCGTAGGGTGCAGTTGAGATTTTCCAGTCATCACTTTTATAGATCGACTGAATAGTAATCAGATTTTTATCAATAATTTTTTCAGGAATATTGATAGTTAATGAACCTTTGGCTATAACATCTCCTATAATAACAGAATCAAGCTTTATATATGGCCGGATTTCAATAGTAAGATTATGTTGTCCGACAGACAAAGCATCTTCTCCACCACGCATCATAAACCTGTTCCATAGGAACCTTCCCCATGAATCTTCATTGGTTGAACTTATGAGAGGCACACGGAAAACCGTCCGCGTGTTTTTACTTTCTGCACTTCCGGCACCCGGATTCAGATTTTCCTGATAAATTATTTTATTGTTGATGTAAAAAGTAAAATTGTAGTTTCCATTTGATGTGAGTTCTTTTACATTTGAAGTTGGAGAAAGACGATGTAAATAATTTGTCAAAGAATTTTCCATGAAGACCCGGATATTCAAATCTGAATTTTCTTTTAATTCATAGACTGACAGAAAATCCTTTTCTGAAAACCTTTCGATGGCAATTGGTTTCTCCATATAGGCGATCTTGCCAATATTATTTCGATGTACAGGGTAGGTGATGCTATCGCTTTTCACAATTGTCGGTGATTGTGAATATGAAATATGTGAAATGAAAAACAGTATAATTGTTGTTATAAGCTCTTTTCTCATAAATGAAAGTAATATTAAATCTGAAACTCTTTATTAAGTATTTCAAATATATTCAAATGACCTGCGGATTACACTTAAGGAAAAGTTAAGAATATGGCCAAGGTCTTTTTTAATGCACCAACCATTAAAAAAGATAATCTCCTGATTTGGAGATTGAATATTTCAATTCACTTTTTTCAGCCTCAAGTTTATAAAAGCCTGTTTTTAAGTTTGACCAGAATTTAATCAAGCTGCTATTGTTTTTGTATTTCGTGGAAAAAGCATTGAAATTTTGATCAGTCATTTTAAATGGGAAAAGGTAAACCGGAATTTTTGATTGGCCGTTTTGTCTGGCAGAAATTGCATATAAGTAGATCTCTTTGATCTTATCATCGGTCATAGGCATACAACCAATAGTTACACAAGAACCGTGAATGAAAATATCGCCGCCAAGATCACTTGCCGTACTTTTTCTTTTATCTGACTGGTTTGGATAGCTTACTCCAAGCGATAAATAGAAATTACTTGTCGGATTAAATCTGTCAATATAATAAAACCCTTCCGGCACCTGATTGTCACCTTGCTTGCGCTTTGGTCCAAGACCTCCGGAAGAAGAACAAATTTCATAGGTCTCAATTTTCTGGTATGCTAAAGCAGACTTCTTTTTTGCATAAAGTTCCAGTTGTTCTTCGTGCTTATAAGCAATTAGCATAATTTCAACTTCATTGATCGAAATGTTTTGGGAAGACAAAGTCTTAGAGATACTGTTTTCTTTTTCGGTAAAAGCTTTGCGGACTCGTTCATATTTTTTCTGTTCAGAAATAAAATCCTTTAAGGGTATAAATGAGCAAAAGAGTAAAATGAGGAAGAAAGATAATTTATACATTAAAGGAGATATTACTATTCAACATTCATTTCCATCCGATACATATCAAATCCCGGAGCCCAGAAATCCTTTATCACTTCTTCAAGTACAAATCCGAATCGTTCGTAATACTTGAAGGCAAGTTGCGATGTTCTGACAGAGATCCTTTTTACATTCGGTAGCTGTTTGATCATTTCAATTCTGAATTCGGTAAGCCTTGATCCGAATCCCATTCCCTGATATTGCGGGTCAACCATGTCCCAGGAGATCCTGATGACGCCTTTTTCATCGGAATAATTAAAACCGCCGCAACTAACGACCGCTTTTCCATATTCAACGACAAAATAATTTTCAGAATGGTTGTTGAGGTAATTTATCAGATCACCCTTCTCTTCAGGGGCAAAATAGGCAGGTGTGTTCAGGCGCAGCATTTCCAGAATACTGTCCTGATCCGATGAAGTATATTTTCTGATAATAATTTGATCCGGCATAAACTATTTACTTTTTTTAGTTGCTTTCAGTTTTTGATCAGCTTCATTCAACTTCATACGGAACTTAATCATTTTTGTGACAAGACTCAGGGGTAATTTTTCATCATTCGGAAATTGAACAGATCCCTTTGCATTCTTATAAACGGAAATCTCCTTTTTAAATTCTTTCAGGACATCCGGCATTGGATAAAATCCTATATGATTTTTGTATCCTGCAAAATATGCAAGCGGTCCTTTATATTTATAAGCAGGCATCTGGTAACTGATTCCTTCTTCAGCTTTAGGGGCAGCTTTCATAATAGTTGCACGGATCTGTTCCAGCCTTAATTGAATATCTTTCGGGAAGTTCGATATGTACATATCTACCGTTGAAGCCTGATCATTTTTGGTTTTCATAGTGTAAGAATATCACAGATTGATGCTATCCAATATAGATATCGTCCAATTGGATTGTCAAATTATAACTTAATTTTATTGATTCAAAATTATAATTTTGTTCAGAATGAAACAAACAACTCCTGACGAAAATGCGATCAGACAAAAGCGTGGGTTTACTTTCGCTGCAACAGGTGCGGTGCTGGGTTTTGTCAGTTGTGTTCTTTCTCTGACGAATCCTGTACCAGAATTATATCACATTATTTTATATGGACTGACTTCAATAGCAATTCTGCTGATCTTTGCAGGATTGTATTTTATTTTTGAATAATGTTCCTGGAAAAACCGTTCAGAACTTAATTACAAATAAATCGATTTTGTGATCTGAAACTACCTTATCAGGCATCAACTAATATATGACTAATATTTTAATTTCCCAGATCAATAATTATGTCATATTTAATGAACATTCCCGGAAGTTGCGAAAGAGAAAATTTAGCTTTTTTAATCCTGTTGATTTCAGGGTCCAGCGCCAGGTTGGACGCAGTTCGGAAATCGGCTTTTTCCAATATCGACCTTTCAAAATGTGCGTCCATTAAATCACAATTGTCAAACTTTGATTCTGTCAGATCGCATTCCGTAAAATCAATTTCCTGTAATTGCGAATTTTTGAAAATGGTCTTTTTAAGTTTCTTTTTAAAAAAAGTGGAATGATTCAATGTGCAATTCTCAAATGAAAATGATAAACCGAAATCACTGCAGGAGTCAAACCGAAGGCCAAGCATTTTACAGTCCAGGAATTTTGCCTCCCGGAAAATAGTATTCACAGTTTTAGCAAGACTCAGATTACAATTTTTAAATGTGCAGTCAATAAATTTTATTGATGAGATGTCACTGTTTGCAAAATTGCAATTATTGAAAGTACAATATTCATATTCACCTCTGGGTAATGGCGATTCTTCGAAGTTGATCTTATCGAATGATTTATTTTCTTCAGACAATTCCATTGTCATAGTAGCATTGAGTGAAAGATTAATTACTCATTCATTTTAAATTTGAAGTATTGAGGCCTTCGTTGTAAATTCTTGCTGCCTTTCGTGCATGTTTATTAAAGGCGATTGAAAACGGAATGGATATCCCAATAAAACCTGCTCCTACCCCTACAACTCCCCAATCTGCGTCTTTACCAACTAGTAGGGGTCCAAGACCAAAACCGACAATGAAACCGCCGATACCACCTAAAACATTTGCTGCAGTACTGTTTGTTCTTGCAATTTTCATTTCTGCATATGCTGCGGGATTTGATAAAGTAATATTCAGCAACAATTTTGGCGTCAGTTGTTCGCCATGTTGATAATAAGTAGTACCGAAAGATCTATTAACCTGTATGGAGTCATTTGGAGTTTGCCCCAAGCTATTCAATTGAAATGTTAAAAAGAGAAGAAAGATGATCAGGATTTTCATTAGCGGGTAAGATAAAGGAAATAAACAATACGTTGGATCAAGCTTCTTCTAAAACTTTAAGATCAAGTTTTTTCATTTTAAGAAGTGCCTGCATTACGCGTTCGCCTTTAGCCGGATTTGACATTAGTTTTCCGAGACTACCAGGGACAATCTGCCATGACATTCCATATTTGTCTTTCAACCATCCACACATACTTTCATTGCCACCATTGGCTATAAGTTTATTCCAGTACATATCAATTTCTTCCTGAGTATCGCAGGTTACAATAAAAGAGACAGCTTCGTTAAATGAAAACATCGGACCTCCATTAAGTCCCATAAATTTGCTGCCGTTGATCTCAAATGTTACAACCATTGGATTTTCACTTGTGAT
The DNA here is from genome assembly GCA_016711505.1 of Bacteroidota bacterium. NCBI lineage: Bacteria > Pseudomonadati > Bacteroidota > Bacteroidota bacterium. The sequence continues at coordinate 190,980 of JADJSV010000018.1, forward strand.
CTTTGAATCTTTGAAGATCGAGCAATAATATTCAGCAGCTTCTTTGGCTTTACCATCGTACCAGAGACAGGTTGTAAGTTCGTGTGTCATTTATATAGAATCTTAAAATTTATTTATTCGTACAATTTTACAAAATAATTCCGGAAAGTAAAGGGTCAAAAACGACTTTTCAAAGGGTCAATTGCAATCAATGGTTCAATATCTTATTCAAAGACCCCATTCGATTTTTTCAGATACTGATCACCAAGCTCTTTTCTATTCATCAGATAATGAACTTCACTGATGTTTTTGTAATACTTGCTCAGATCTTTACTCCCTTCACCAACCTGGGTAATTTTACTGTCAAGAGCTTTTTCGAAATAAACCAATGCAGAATCATATTTCTCTTTTTCCCTGAAAGCATTTCCCAGATTAGAATAACTCTGTATTACTTCTACACCTTTTTCGCCAAATAATTTTTGACGGATATGTAAAGCTTTTTCATGAATGGTGATGGCTGTATCATATTCCTTTTTTCTGAAATAAATATTTCCTATGTTACCATAATTGGTTGCAATATCTCTGTGTTCAGGTCCTAAAATACGGAGCCTGATTTGTAGTGACTTATTATGATTAAGCAGAGAATTTTCGAAATCCTCTTCACCACCATAAGCAACACCAAGATTAAGATAGGTTGTTGAAATCAATAATTGTATACTGTCTGTCGGATCATCAACTGAAATCAGCGATTTTGTCAGAACCGTTTTTGCTTCTGCATATTTGTCTTGCCGGTTTGATAAAATCCCGGCTTGATTGTTAGCATGAATGAATAATGCTGTGTTTTTTTCGGCATCAAATGCAATGGAAGCTTTTTGAAAATATATTATTGCACTGTCTGCATTATTTGCTGTCTTAAAATTTTCTGCAATTGCCAACAATTCATTTCCGGACTGAATAGTACTTGCCTTTGTTTGTAAGGTACCGAAAGCAGAAATCAAAATGTAAATTGAAATCAGTTTGTTCATGTAATTTTCCGGAATTTTAATTGTGAGAATTTGTATGCAATATTTCTCCGGATTCGGGAGCTGACCCAAAATACAGTTTTGTTTGCTATCTTTTTTAAACTAAGATGTGGATTAGATGTAGTTTATATTCTTAGCCTGCGAAAGAGTCCTTAAATCCGGCTCTTCCGTGTTTTTGTATAAATGGCTCTGTGGGCAATGTAAATCAGGAAAACGAGAACAAGAATTCCCCAGATCTTTGTAATTGCAAGAATAAGTGTTTGAATAATTTCCCATCCGAAATTAAACGATTCTGTAATCTGATTTCCAAAACCCGGTTGATACTCATCAATGTTTTTATCATTTGAAATAAGTTCACGTTTCAAAGCCTGGCGCTGATAAATGGAAATGGAAACAGTACTGAATTTGATTCTGTCTTTAAGGGAAAGATTATTAAGCCGGGCATTATCGTAATCAGTAAGATTGTTGCTTAAAATATCTTCCACATCAATAGTTTCTCTTAATTTTTTTCCTCTTTCGTCACTGGCTTTGATCAACCGGTCTGTATTTTTTGTCGATCTTATTTGTGTTAATTCATTTGCAAGTAATTGGAGTGAAACATCATCGGATCTTATAATTCTGTGATCAAGAAATTTTACTTGTGAAGAAATTTCTTTAAGTGTTGAATCAAGTTTTGAATCAGGCACCCTGAGTGTAATAGAATTTAAAACAGAATAGTATGTTGTTTCCAGTGACGAATCTTCACTGACTGCTTTATTCGTTACATTGTCGATCGTACTTTTCAAGTCGGTACGATTAACGAAGCCACCGTATCTTGAAGCAATACCTTCAATGATTCCGGTAGATTCAATTACGTCTTTTACCTGAAATTTTAGTTCTGCTGTACGGATGAATTTTCTTTTTTCGCTTACTCCGCCGTTCGTTGAAACTTCTGAAGATATTTCTGATTTGAAATCGGGAGGAGGGGGCTCTGATATTTGAGTTTCTCCAATTGCTGCGGGTGAAACTTTTTCTCCGCTGAGATCTTCTCTGTTTGATTGTGAGCAACTGAATAGTAAAATGACAACGAATGTTGCTGAAATAATTTTGCTGATCTGCATAATTGATTGTTTTAGAAGTTAGATAATTATTATTTATAAATGAGGATCAGTAAATGTTTTTTCTATATAAAGAGGTTTGAAGTGAGGAGAGTTTTATCATAGAGGCTGGGGAAGACAGTTTTCCATAAGTCGAGGGTTTTATTTTTTGGAACCGATAGGGCGTCCCTGACGGGACTTGGGTTGATGGTGTTGAGAGGATACGACTTTGAATTGGACTGCTCGGGTGATCACCAGGTGTTACCAGTAGGGCGTCCCTGACGGGACTTGGGTTGATGGTGTTGAGAGGATACGACGTTGAATTGAGGTTACGAGTTTAAATGGTATAAAAATTATTTATAAATCCACATGAGAACGGGTTGCTTTGATTTTTTTAAAAGTGGGTCAATGAGTTTGAAACTGTTGTCTGAAATAGTTGGACAACCCCAACCTTCAGGCGTTCCTTCAGGATAAATTTCGTTGTCACTTACCTGATCCCATGAATGAAAAACGATCGTTCTGGCAAGAGCATTATTGTTCGTTGACTCTAAACCATGCATAACATACTTTACATTTATTCCCCAGTCGCTGTAGGCTCTTTCACCCAATTTGTATTTTCCTAACGATGAACAGTGGCTGCCGTCCTTATTACTGAATTCCGGATCTGATTTCGATTGATCACTGCTCCAGCGATTGTCGCAACATCCGTGACCGACAAGAAAAGAATATTGAATTGTATCTTTTTTAAAATCCCAGAATAAAAATCTTTTAATTCCGGAATGCAAGCTCATATCAATGAGAATGCAAAAATCTGTATTGTAGTTTTTAGCAGTACAAAACTTTAAGGCTTCTTTTGCTTTTTTTCTGGTGGAAGTAAATTCTAAAGCCGGTTTGTTTACATCATGTATTGAGTCATCAGTCCTAATGCATGATGTAAATGTCAACGACCAGATTGATATCAGAAAAGTTGTAAGAACTTGCATCGACCTTTTGAGAATGGTTGAAGCAAGAAACGATTGAATTGAAAAGGTTATTTTATTTTAATGATAATTATTTCGGTTAAAATCGGTTGAGTTAAGCTGACCTGGGTGTTGGTGCATCTTTCCTGAGGAAAGTTACACCAACAATTATCAACCAAATCAACCACAACGTACTTCCGACAAATCCTGCAAGATCCCACACAGGGAATGAAGGAATAACGGTTGCAAATAATTCTGCTTGGGCAAGGAGATATATGAAAGAAGCAATGAATCCAAAAGCGCCAAGCCACCGAGGGATCATTTTTTGTTTTAGCAGTGTGAAGGAAATTAAAACTGTCCAGGCGATACTGAATAATTGACCCAGATGTTCACCTAGTAATACTCCGGCAAACTGATGAATAGTTTTAAAAGCTAAAATTGTCGCTGCTTTTGTGGAATCATCAGTTGCATTGACAAATGTTTCTGCTAAAACAGGAACCACAAATGTCCAGCGCAATAAGCCGACAATCTGAACGATCAATCCAATCACACCTAATGTTGTCGCTAAGCGGGCAGATGCAGTTTTGTTTTCAAGTTTTTGTCCGAGTAAAATAAAGGCAGGAAGTAATGGTATACCGGTCATTGCAAACGCAAACCAGGTCCAGATTAATTCACTACCACCGTCATGAAATTTGTGAAGTATTACTGATGTGTCTTGTCGTAGAATATCCGGATATTCAAAGATGATAGTTAACATCGTATAAGGTATCAGGAGCGTAACTCCGGCTATTATCAAAAGTAGTCCGATCGTTCTGTGGGTATTCATCTCCGGTTTATTTTATGATGAATGAATAACTGATTCCCGGAGTTGGATTGATCTTCACATCATGACCTTCGGCCACAAGTGCTATAGCTCCGATTCGAAGATTTAAACCTTCCCAAACCATCCATCTGAAACCGGCTTCAAGTCCAAGGGCATTGGTTTTTTCGTAATCAAGATTAATCCCTCTCAAATAAGATGCACCGGCATAAAATGAGGAAGGGTTTTCTTTTTTCCCGACTGGAAGAAACCATGTCGTGACACCTGCTTTGAAAAATTTTGTTGTTATCCCGGCTTCGAGAGCTGTGATATAGTATCCTGCATGAACAGATACGTGATTTTTGCGGTATTCCAGACCGATTGAAGGGTTTCTGAATCCGTTAACACTTAATTCTTTTGAAGAAAAACGGCTTTGAGCGTTGATGTTACTTATCAGTAACATAGAAATGATTGTAAATAGGATCTTTTGCATTGTCTTTTGTTTTTAGTTTTTGTTTGACGATGCAAATGTCTGATCCCTGAAAAGGAATCTACAGGACAAATGTCCAAAAGTGAAATTATCTGATACTACCGCGAATTCTGCTCAAATGTCGCGGAGTAACACCAAGCATAGAAGCCAGATGGAGGAGTGGAATCTGCTGTAAAAGATGTGGCTCATGTTTCAGCATTTTTGCATAACGCTTTTCTGCAGTAAGGACTATCAGGTCGTGTCTGCTTGAATCAATTCCGCAAATAGAACTTTCTAATAGTCCGATATAAAAATCTTTAAAACCGGGAACTTCATTGACCATCATTCTCAAGTTCGGTTTTGTGATCAGAGAAATACTGCTTTTTGTAAGTGCACGAACATTTTCCAACGAAGGAATTTCTCCGATGAAACTTGACAAAGATGCAAGAAAAGTATTTTCAATATTTACATAGGTTGTGCGCTCTTCTCCATCGATGATAACAAAGTATTGAAACATGCCGCTTTCGACAAAACCAATTTGCCTGCTGATCTTTCCTTCCTCTACGAGATATTCATTCTTTTCAAACTCCTGAAAAGTAAATGCGTCGATAATTTTTTCTAGATCATTTCCTGAGTAACCGATTGATGTAAAAAAAGCAGTTAATTTTTCTTTTGGTAGCATAGGTCCTTTGTAAAATGCTAAGATGAAAAATTTAATTCTAATGTACTACTTCAATTTTTTTTGCAAGCAATTGACTATTTAATTTCAAACCGACCATTAATTTTACAAGAAACCGGAATTTTGCTGAATTTAATATCATTGTCTTCGGTTTTTAAACCATCTACATAATAGGAGTTTCCTTCTGAACGGCTACCTCTGATATTTAAAGCATCATATAAGGCAGGTGGATCAGCAATACGAAAAGTCAATAGCAAGCTCTTCAATCCTGATTGTCTTACCAATAGTATTGCCTATAGAAGCAAGCATATAAGTTGCTGTCTCCTTTGATTCTTGCACTGCTTTTATCTTTATGAGTTTCTTAAACTCTTCAATTTTTGAGTGTTCAACCTTTTCAATTGACAATTCCTGAATTTTTAATTTTGATAATTCTTCATAAACTTTGCTAACCTCTGATGCAGATGAAACCATTAATGAATAATTCTTGCTGGTCAGAACATCTTGCTTTTTCCATTTTATTCTGACCAGATCACCATTTGCATCTGCGAGAGTTAAGTTTTTAAGCTCCATGCCAATTTTAATTAAAGTGGATTTTAATAGATCTTCAAGACTATCTATTGTAACTTTAGTTCGCCCTTCGTAGCGCTCGCGAACGGTAATTTCAATGAAGATTTTGTCGGGAGTAATTAAAGTGTCTGCTGATCCGATAGCGTCAATGTAATTTATTTCTGATGTGGTTGCAATGACGTTCTGGCCATTTGTTTTTACTACTACAATAAAAAGAAAAGCAAGTAATGTAAATAATAGTTTGGAGAAGTTCATATCAGATACTTTTAGATTTATAATGTAACTTGAAACAGATTCCTGTTTATAAAAAGTAAATGTAGAAAAATATAAATATTATTTGTCAGGGAATTGTATTAAGAAAATTGTTGAATGAAAAAATTAAGGGCCTGTAACGAGCAATTTTTTTGCGGCACCAATACTGCATTTCTGAAATTTGGAATAAGCGTTTGCTGCTCTTATTCGTATCTCTTCATTAGATTCATTTAACACAAATCCGGAAATGGCATCATGAACAGTATAAACTTCAGGACACATTAAACCCGTTGTCCAAACTAATGGATTGGCTTCTGCCTGTTGAATGTATTTTGAAAAGTATGAACGACTGTAGCAAGCCAGAATAATTACATCTCTCTTTCTTCCGTCTGAATTCATATATGTTTCTTCCAGATCAAAATCCATCAAACCATCATGACCAATATATACTAACAGACTTGCATTTCCTGAAACACCAATTGTTCTATTATTTACTTGAATCGTATCTTTATTAATTCCGGCAGTTCCATTGAGAAAATCCTGCGTACATTTTTTTATAAACTTGCCGTCGTATGCGTCGGCAATCAAATAGAAATTCTTACTTGTGTTTTTGAAAATAAGTCTTTCATGTATGATAGAGTTTGGTTTAAGAATTTTTACCAATTCCCACTCTTTACTTTTTTTAAAGTAAGTCCTGATTCCAAAGCCACAACCCCAATATAAGTTGTTGTCAGGATCCTGGCCATTTCCAATCTTCGAAGGTACAGGAACGATTCCCTGATATTTATTGTCGCAAAGGGCTACAAAAATATGAATGGTTTTAAATGTTGAATCGAAAATTTCGATTGACTGATTATTTTCATTTGATAGAAGAAGCCGCTCTTCTGCATTCTGAGAATGACAACCCGTGATAACAAAACAAAAAAAGAGAAATGGAAATATTTTATGCGACATAACAAATGATTCGATTGAACAAACGATACGAATCATCAAATATTGGAACCGGGAATATGAAATCCGAAAATAATTTCACATGAAATTAGCTTTGTCGGACAGCAGCAATTCCAATTATAAATTTATTCCACCGGAAACTTCTATACGCTGTCCATTAACCCATTTTGAATCTTCCGCACATAAGAATGCAACAACACTTCCGATATCGTCGGCTTTTGCAACTCTTCCCAAAGGCGTTTGTGCTGTAAGAAAACCCTGCATCTGCGGATTGTTTCTGATTGCTGCATTGTTGAAATCGGTTTCTACCGGACCCGGCGCAACTATATTGGATCGAATACCCCGATTGCCATATTCTTTCGCCACGTATTTAGTAAATACTTCGACGGCACCTTTGAGAGATGAATAGACTGAATATCCGGGAACACAGAATCTGGTAGTTCCCGATGAAATGAAAACAACTCCTCCGTTGTCGTTCATCATTGGAAGAGATTTCTGTGTCAGAAAATAAACCCCTTTGAAGTGAATATTCATCAGATTATCAAATGCTTCTTCTGTTACCTGTGCTATAGGAATAGTTGCACCTACGCCGGCATTGTTAATCAGGAAATCGAATTTATCGGAATTCCATTTTGTGTTTAAAACTGTTTTGATTTCTGAAATAAAATTGTCGTAGGACTTTAAATCGGAAACATCAAATTTTATCGCATACGCCTTTTGTCCGGATCTTTCTATTTCAACAACTACTTCTTCTGCTGATTCTTTATTAGAATTGTATGTCAGAATTACATCAATGTTTTTTTTTGCTATTGAGATTGCCATGTCTCTTCCTAATCCGCGACTTCCTCCGGTCACTACGGCAATTTTAGTAATCATATTTATTTTTGGATTTTATTTAACTTCTTTTTTTACCGGATAAAGCATTCTAAGTCCATTGAAAATAGCCTGATGAGAAATAGTTGCATGATCTTCATCCGGCAAATAATCGAAGTATACAGCGATGTTTTTATTTTTAGAATTATTTAATTTTTCTACCAGCAGATTTGCATCCACTTCCATAACACGCGGAAATTCACCAGGTGTTAATCCTTCTTTTCCAACTCCAATGTATACGTCTGTCTTTTGACTTAGCTTTTCAATAACTTGATTCGACTGATTTAGCAATGAACCATTATCCCACCAGATACTCGGACTTATGATGAGATATTTGTTAAACATTTCCGGCCTTTTCAATAAGATCTCTGATGCCAATAACCCACCTAAGGATTGTCCGATCAACATAGCTGACGAATTGGTTTTATATTTATTGTTTATAAATGGTTTTAATTCTTCTTCAAGAAAGGAAATGAATTTATCAGAATGCCCTGTTGTCGGAAAGTTTTTCTTTTCTGATTCAATTGTTGAAGGGAAAGTGAAATCTCTTCTTCTGTCGACAGTAGCGATTCCGATAACAATGGATTTCGGAACCCTGTCTATCCACGAAAAAGTGTTGAACTGGAAGAGTCCGACGGTATGAATAAAATCTTCATCAGCTGAACCATCCAATAAGTATACAACCGGATATCTTGTCGTATCATTCGGAATGTAACCTTCCGGTAAATATATATTCAGAATTCTATTTTCACCCAGAATTTTTGATTCGAACTCTTCTATCGATCCAAGAACAAAAGGCTTTGAAGTTTCCGGTGCTTTTTGTTGCTGGCAAAAAGCGGGTGTTACATAAAGCATTCCTATTACGATATAGCGGAGAAGAAATTTCATTTTTTAGAATTTACAGAATTCGAATAATATTATTTAACATTAAGAATTATTTTTTCTGTTTCATCGCTGCAAATCAGGAGCTCAGATTTTCTTAAACGCGGAATCAGGATTGACCAGTTTGCATCCTTAGCAAAGACCGTTTTGAAAAGATTCAGAGCTTCGTCAGTTTTTCCTTTATTGACAAGTGAAACAGCATGCCAGAATTTCATCTCTATATCATCGGGAAGCATTTTTTCAGCAAGACCATATTCTTTCTCTGCTAAAGTCAGATCATTTTTTTCAACAGCAAGATCCCCGAGATTTGAATGTTCATAAGCGCGATAGAGATTTAAAAGTCTTTTCAATTCTTCAATTGGTTGAATGTGATCTTCAACACGAAGATCAATTGGTTTGTCTTCCCAAATATTACCTGTAGCAACCGGATTAACAATTAAAATCGAAGCGCTTTGCATTCCTCTGATATCACCGCCTTCTTTTTGTGCTGCTTCAAGCGCTGCTATCATACGTTCTGCAAGAGGACCATGTGTTTCTTTAAAAGCCTTTACCATAGCCGGGCAGACCGTTTCGTTTAACATTAAATTTGCTTGTACAGAAAAATTCTTTTCAGCAATATTTCCTGCAGCTTGAATACATTTTTTGCCTGTATAAGATGCTGTTCTTCCCTGCATGTCCAAAACAGCAACTTGCCGGACATCTCTTGCAGAATCAGAAGCTGTGAGAATTTTTATTACTTCTGCAGGCAACTTTCCGGACTTGAGCAATTTCAATCCATCAGGACCGTAGGCTCGGTTTACAAATGATTGAGTTGCAACTACGCCAATTCCTGCTTCGCCCCATCCGACAATTGAGCCGACTGAAAAGGCGTGTGATTGTACTGCAATTCCCATTTCACCTGTAATCGAATCTCTTGCGACGATTGAATAAGTGCTTGCGAGCGGATCAGAATATGGAGATTGTGCACTGATTGTAATTTGAGTCAATAAGAGTAGAGCTAGCAAATAAGTTTTATTTATCATTTTGGAAGAATTAAAATGAACTGTAATATAAGTAGCTTAAAAGTAAGGATTACATTTGTCTTATGAAAACTGTTTCTCTTTACTTAATGATTGCATTATATTTTTTCGCAGGAATAAATCATTTTGTAAATCCCGGGATGTACATTTCAATTATGCCGCACTGGCTTCCATGGCATGAAGAATTAGTTTTGGTAAGTGGTATTTTGGAAATATTATTCGCACTCTTATTGGTATTTCCTTCTACAAGACAAACAGGAGGATGGTGTATTATTTTACTCCTTGTATTTGTTTTCCCAGCAAATGTTCAAATGATGTTGAATTATATAAATGAAAACAATACTAATCTGTGGATTGCAGTAATCAGACTTCCACTACAGATTTTATTGATTTTCTGGGCTTATAGTTTTACAAAACCTGTTAAAAAGTAAATTGATGTAATTCGATTTTTATTTTTCGATCTATAACTTTAATTAAGTTACAACCGGATTGCCCAACGTAATTTCGCGGAACGCGCTCGCGGATTTGAAGCGCTTTCTTCAACAGAAGGTCGAATCGGATCAGGAGCAACTTCAGAATAAACTCCTGCGCGAAATAATGATTGAAAAGATTTTTTGACTCTACGATCTTCACCGGAATGAAACGATAGAATGGCAACACGCCCGCTCGGTGCAAGTACATAGGGAAGTTTTTCAAGAAAAGTATCTAACACTCCAAACTCATCATTGATAGCTATTCGCAAAGCCTGAAATGTACGTTGACAAGATTTCTTGATTTCTTCTTTCTTTATATTTTCCGGTAAAAAATCTAAAGCTTCCTGAATGATCTGCTTTAATTGAGTTGTTGTCGAAATTTTAATTCCTTTTGAAACTTTAGAAACAATTGCTTTAGCAATTGGAATATAATGTGGCTCATCTGAATTGACAAGAAGCAATTCTTCCAATTCATCTCTCTGAATATTTTTTAAAAAGTCGGATGCAGGAACTCCATTTTTTGGATTAAGCCGAAGATCAAGAGGACCTTCTACTTTAAATGAAAAACCTCTGTCCGGATTATCAATTTGCATAGAGGATACACCCAGATCAGCAAGAACAAAATTCAATAGTCCTGATTCATAAGTTATCTGATCAATGCTTGAAAAGTTCATGATATGAAAACTTACCACTTCAGGACCAAAACCTTTTGTGAGCAATCTCTCTTTGGTGCGCGGAAGTTCAAGTGGATCTGCATCGAGAGCATATAAATGTCCGCCGGGAATCAATCTCTTAATCATTTCCTGAGCATGTCCACCGTAACCGAGTGTAGCATCGAGTCCAATTTGTCCAGGAACGATATTCAGAAATTCCATGATCTCATCCACACAAATTGAACGATGCATTCCTGCAGGAGTCCGGCCTTGTTGCATGACCTTGTCAACATCTTCCGAATAAATTTCAGGCTGTAATTCTTTATATTTTTCTTTAAAAGCTTTCGGATGTGTTCCTTTATATCTTACCCGACGAACATGCTTTGGTTCCTGATCTTCCATAGTGTAAAACTAGCTATTTGAAACTGGAATGCCAAGGGAATCATTGTTTAATCAATTTCCTGATAGCAGTCTGACCTTCAGGTGTGAAGACCTTGAGAATGTAAATTCCATTTGGTAATGATGATATATCCAGGTCTTTCATAGAAGTATTTATAGGAAGAGAAATTATTCTTTTCCCCTGAACAGAAAGAATTTCAAAATGACTAATTTTGAAATCGCACTTTACCGAAATGTGACCGGATGTTGTGGGATTCGGCGAAATGAAAAAGTTTATTTCGTTTAGCAGAGTACTTACTCCTGTTGCGACTTGAGGAGCGATATGGCTGTAATAAATATCTTGTTCACCATTCAAGGTATTGACCCAGGCAAGATGCGCACCCGTATTATCAGAGATCATATGGAAATAATCGCCCATCTTATCCTGATTTGGATAACCAACATGTGGATCAAATGAGTCAGATAATTTTTCATCAATCGACCATGTCGTACCCTGATCATTGGAATATGAATAATAAAGAGCTGATGAGTCGGACCCCGGATTATCACGTGTATCAAGCCAGATAACATCAATTCTTCCATTCGGAGCTACGGAAAGTGTACCAAGCCACTGAGTATTTGTTGTTAATGTATCGTCGTTTAATTTGACAGGAGAGCTCCATGTCAAAGCGCCATCACTACTCTTTGCAAACATTACATCACCCGGATCAAAATTTGAAGTCCGCATCATTGTGGCAAGTAAATATATATTATCCTGTCCGACACCATTTGACCGATCAACATCTATGTTTCCTTGCCCGATTAAACCAACAGGATTAATTCCACCGGATTGAATTATGCCATCCATAAAAACAACTACCACTGGATTCCATGTAATCAATGAACCCGGTACTTGAGCGTTTGTTGATTTGGCAATTGCAATTCCGGCATTGTTGACTATATCCTGACCGCAGATATACACTTCACCGGAATTTCCAACTATCATTGTACCTAATTGTGGCTGATTCAAAACTTCCGTGCAATTTTCGAAACTTGTTCCGGCAGTTGTTGATCTTGTAAAAGATCCGGGTGCACATGAACTTGAAAATTGTGACCATGTAGAATAAATATTTCCGTTTCCCGGACCGGAAGTTTTGTCAATGATCATCCATTCTTTATCGCCACCACCGGCGTCTACTCCGGTATCCCATGTTACACCACCATCAGTACTTTTAAAAATCTTGCAGAGAAATGTATTTGCACTGTCTATCGTAAGACTGTTATAATAAAAGTTGCCTGATAGATCGCAGTCTAAAACCGGATCAGAACGAAATACTCCCGGCTCAATAGAACCGGGAAACGTCCACGTCAGACCGGCATCGGAAGAATAAGCCCAACCGGCTTGTCTGAAATTGCTTGTTACATTATCAAACTGTCGCCATCCTATAACTATCTGGTTTGGATTGATTGGATTGATTGCAATACTAGGTTCGTTTGCTGCATCACCAACAATATTTAATCCGGCGTTATTTACATTAACTTGATAGGTTGTAATACTACTTGACGACGAACTACGGTTTTTTATTTTGAATAATCCCTTTGGTGGAGATGTTTTCATTCTATTGAATTCATTAGGAATGTACGAATCGCCGGATTTTTCCAAGGGTTCTTTATTTTTTTCCTGTGCTTGTACATTTGATGAAAAAATAATTGTAAGAAGAAAAAATGATAGGATCAGATTTTTCATATTATTTGTCTTATTTGAAATTTAAGTAAACAGCCGATAGAATAAAATGATAAGTGCAATTCCAACTATAATTGTGTAAATTGGCTTGTTATATTTTGCAAGCCAATTCGGAAGATAGATATCGAAATTAGCTTTATCGGAATCAGAATATTTTTTTGCAGCAATTGTAACCGGACAAACATTTTTAAATATTAATAATGTCAAACCTTCCAGTGTGATCAAAAAGATACATACCCAAACCCATCGATCAATTTTATTGACAATAACAGCATAAAGTAAATAAAAAATAACGATATTGAAAAAGATCCATATTAATGTATGCAGGATTTTTATTGATATTAATTTGATTTCCCTGTTCATTACTTCAGCTTTTTTATTCTGAGGAAAAATTGAAACCGGTTTCTTTGTACAGAACTAATTTAGCATTGCACAAGACCGTAAAATTTAATGTAAATATAATCAGGTTGTTTATTTATTTATCTTGTAAGGCAAAATATAGTCCTATGAAAAAATCTGCTCTTAATTTGTTTTTTATTCTGATTTCCATTTGTGTTTCAGGACAGAATTCCAGAAAAGTCTTGTTTATTGGAATCGACGGTTGCAGAGCCGATGCATTGACAACATCAGCTACACCGGCAATAGATAATCTTCTGATCAATTCAATCTATAGCCTAAACGGTTTGTGTGCATATAAAACATGGAGTGGAAACGGCTGGAGCAGTATGCTTACAGGAGTGTGGCACACAAAGCATGGAGTTACTGATAATACATTTGCCGGCTCGAACTATATAAATTATCCTGATTTTATTTCGCGACTTGAGACATTTGATTCCACTTTGCGCACGGTGACATCAGTGCACTGGGCTCCAATCAATGATGTAATAATTCAGAATGCTGATAGCGAAAGAACTTATGCTACAGATCTTGAAGTTAAGAATGGAGCAGTGGATGCCCTGACTAACGATGATCCCGATCTTCTCTTTGTTGCTTTTGATGATGTGGATCACGCCGGACACACTTACGGATTTTCGCCGCTTGTTCCCCAGTATATTCAGGCAATAGAAATTACTGAAGGCTATGTTGCAGAAATTATTACTGCTCTTCACAACAGGCCCAATTATGCAAATGAAGAATGGCTGGTAGTTCTGACTACTGATCATGGTGGAAATATCGCAGGACATGGTGGTGGGACTTTGGAAGAGAGAACAATTTTTACAATTTATTCAAGTCCGGATTTTGTTCAGCAGGAATTAAACAGAACTGAAATTGCAGTAACCGACACTTTCAATGAAGCACATTTTAATACAATGACTTATGCTCAGCCCGTTGATCAGACTCCGTTTCTCTTTGGCGCAACACAGGATTTTACAATCGAATTTTGGGTTAAAGCAGATTTATTTACTGACGATCCTGCATTCATCAGTAATAAGGACTGGAATAGTGGATTAAACCCGGGTTTTGTGATCTCTGCACAAGCAGGCCAATATTGGAAAGTGAATATTGGTGATGGTGTCGATAGACTCGATATACAGGGTGGAACATTGTTACCCGGAGAATGGCATCATCTTGCAGTAAGTTTTGATCGTGATGGATTGATGACTGCCTATGAAGATGGAATAGTAGTAAGCTTCGATAAGATGCAAAATATTGGTAACATAAATTCGGGATTGCCACTTGTTATCAATCAGGATGGAACTACAACGTATGCGTTTAATTTCAATGGTAGTTATAAGGATATTCGGATCTGGAATGAAGCTTTGCCGGGCAATACAATTTTAAATTGGGCTAATATTCCTGTAACTGCTTTGCATCCTAATTATAGTCAGTTGCTTGCTAACTGGAGATGCGAAGATAATTCGGGAAGTGTACTTAATGATGAAAGTGTAAATAATAATGATTGCAATGTAACAGGACCGATCACATGGAATGCAAATCAATCAAATACTTTTTCTGTTTATGATTATTCAACAACAACAAGAGAACCGGACAATGCTGTAACTGTGCTGACATGGATGTGTGTACCGATTCAGCCTTCATGGGATTTGGACGGAACGTCACGTGTTATACCTTGCTCTAATGTTGCTGTCGGTGAAACCGATAATTCGTTAGAGATGGAAATTTCCCCAAACCCTGTGAATGATTTTTTAACTGTAAAGTTTGGAGATCTGCGTTCTGAAAAAAGGAATCTGAAAATTTATGACTCTACCGGGAGACTTGTATACATTCAAGATAAAATATCCGAACGTGATGAAATGGAAATTTCTGCACTCAGATTTAATTCCGGAATTTACATATTGAAAGTAAGTAGTGAAAGCATTGTTTCAACTCTAACGTTTGTTGTTCAATAGGCAAAATAAAAACCTAGATTAAAAAATCTGCGCCAAATCTGTGAGAGCTACGGGAAAAAATTAAGCGTGATTTTTTCTCCCGCAGATCTCGCAGATCTCGCAGAAAATCCGCAGAGATCTCTGCGAGATCGAAATTGATGTTTCAATTTCTAACAACTAACTGCTTTAACGAAATATCTGTCTAAATTTTAATTCAATTCCGCAGGAATTTCTGCGGATTTTCTGCGAAATCTGCGAGATCTGCGGGAAAAATTAAGCGTGATTTTTTCTCCCGCAGATCTTTTTAGCTGTGGCACCCTTTCCACTTACTTTACAAAAAAGATAGCAAATAAAAAAAGCCAACACCTATTACAATAATAAATGCTGGCCTTTCAAATAATTCAATTACTGAATTTTTTCCATATCACTTTTTATTGTTTCGTGATTTGCTTTTTCTGCCTGAATGAGAGCCTTCTTTTTACCAAGTGATTCTTCGTTCATGCGAATTTCTTCTTCAGATTTAGAGATCTTATTTTTGTAATCTTCGATATCTTTAGCAAGGTCTTTATTTTTACTTTCTAAACTCTTCTGGTCATCTTCCATGTTCTGAATCAGTTTTTGCGAGATAATAATTCGTTCTTCATATGGATGTCTGTTTGCTTTCACCGCAAAATCGCGGACCATTTTAACTGCTGAATTGTATTTCATCGAATCAGATTCTCTGGTCAGATACGCTCCACCAAGATCAAAAGCAACCATCATTTTTACATTGCCGCCATCTTTGTTTTCTTCAAATGCAGTATAAATGTCTACAGGATTGTTACCCCATTCTTTTATGAGAACGTTGTCGGCAAACATTTCATTTTTTTCCGTTTTGATTTTTTCGCTTTTAAATTCTTTCAGGTTGTCCTTCCAGAGATCAACGACCTTGTCTTTAGAGTTATTCTGAATTGTAACAACCAGTGCATCTTTTTCACCGGAAGTGAAATTTGCTTTTTGTTCAGTTACCTGAACTCCCTGACTGAAGAGAAGTGAAGAAACCAATAAGGCCGGAATAGTAAGTAATAGATTTTTCATAAAATTAATTTTAGTGAGCATGATTTAGATTAAGTGCTCAAGGATAATTTTAAAGGTAATGTATTAATTCAGATTTTAAAAAGAAATCAACGAATAAGAAGTTGAATAAAAGTGTTTAAATGAATTGAATGGAAAAGTTTATATCAATGGGAAATAAAACGGACACTTTTAATATGGAATATTCGGTAAGGTCAACTAAGGTCTATTCAAATAGTTCCGGATCACAGGTGCAAGAAATAAGATAGCAAGTCCAACCAGGACAAATGCTACTAACCAGGAACGCATCCAGATAAACATGAAAAGTTCATTGTACCCAACATTGATTGAGACTAAAACAAATGTTACAATGAATGTTGTAACAAGACTCATCAGAGCAGAGAATTTTATATCTTTTGATGATGGCATAATGCAAACCGAAATTTAAAACGTAAGGTTATGTAACTGGTATCGATTTAATTGTTTTAACACAGAGGACATAGAGAAAAAAGGAAGAAAAAAAGAGCTACATATTCTCCTCTTTCTCCCTTTTTTTCTCCATTATCTCTGTGTTTACTATTTAGACTTTTCAAAAGTCTCCTTATAAAATGCAATTGACCTCAAAATAATTTCTTTCGCTTTTTCAATACTTTGAAATCCTTCGATAAGTACTTTTTTATTTTCAAGCTTTGTATAGTTTTCAAAAAAGTTTTTCAGCTCAACAATAAAATGCGCCGGTAATTCTGCAATATCTTTGATGTGATTCACACTCATATCATTTTCTGCAACTGCAATGATCTTATCGTCGCCTTCGTTGTTATCGATCATCCTCATTACACCAATGACTCTTGCTTTTACAAGACAAAGCGGTTGGATTTCGATCTGAGATAACACAAGTATGTCGAGCGGATCGTGATCATCACCCAAAGTCTGCGGAATGAAACCATAGTTCGCCGGATAATAAACCGAAGAAAATAGTACCCGGTCAAGCTTAAGCATTCCTGAAACTTTATCGATTTCGTATTTTGCTTTGCTGCCCATTGGGATTTCAATGAGAGCGGTTACTATGTCGGGAGCTTTTTCTCCGAAGGAGACGTTGTGCCAGGGGTGGAAGGTCATGAATTTAATTTAGGAAATTAGGTCGAAGATATTTATTTAATTTGGTTTCCCGGATACTGAGGCGAAAGTACAAGTCAAGCCATGAAGGCTATCGGGAAAGTCAATCAAAATTTATCTAGAAATTCATGGATTCTAGTCAGTAAAGTTTCGAATTCAGGTTGACCGTTGTAGTAGAGTTTTGAAGTTGATTTATATCTCTGAATAAATTTTGATCGCAATTCAGCGTTGGAAAGTTTGAAAGCTTCGTTTTCGTGAAGAGGTACTTTTAAATCTGCATTTGATAATCTAGCTGCTTTGTTTTCAAGATATTCTGGAGTACCGATAAATTTTTGTACTTCGTCAATTCCAAGGAGTGAAAAGACATCATAATACTGACGCATCAAGTTAGGGAGTTCTTCTCCTCCCTGTTCTTCCTTGCGAAATTTTGTAACAATTGTTTGTAATTTTTCTACGAATGTATAGCTTGGACTATAACACAAAACGTCTATTGCTCTGTTATCTTTTATCTCGACAGCCTTTGTTTCGTTTGCTTTATCAAACGCCCACGAACTAATTGTAAGAGGATTGTTGGGCGTAACTGTATCGAATCCTAATTCCAATAAAATTCCGTCCTTCATACCGCTAACTGGAGCTGTTACTCTTGGGTATATTAAACGAATGCCGCCGCTATTATATGTTTTTTTATTGTCAAATGCTTCGTCTCTTTCCACTGAAACAATACCATCAATTTTAATATTTGATGCAAGCCAATCATAGTAATCTTTCCGTGAAAGCACATGACTAGGTTTTGTCTTCTTTGGGTTTGTTTCAACTGTTAAGTTTGAAGAAGGTTTGATATAAATGTCAATGTCTTCCGAAAATCGATCAATGATTTTATATCCTTTGGAAAGCGATGTGCCTCCTTTTAATTCAAACTCAAAGCCTTGTTGCTTGAGGCCGTACAGCACATGCATTATCCAATAGTCTTTCTCGATTAGTTGCGGAATAATTCCTGTTTCTGTTTCAAGAATACTTAACAGGTTTGCAAACTCTTTGTGATTATGCAAATAATCAATAGGCATGTTGAACTTCGGATTGTTTGATCAGCGGAGTTAAAACTGATTTCGCACGTGCACTACCGAATTCTTTTACCGCTTGTTTCAGTTTTTTAAGATCCATTGTTTTTAATTTCGTTGAAACATTCTTTAGCACAAGTTCCGTGTCTTCTGCTAACTTATCGAGGTTACTCACTAAATCAACTAATAAAAATTCAGGAGTGGCCTTTGTAGGAAAGCGGTGCTTTGAAAAGAACATAAATGTTCTGCCACCAAGTTTAAATTCTCCATGTCGTTTGTGGTTATAAACAACACGTGAATTATATAGTTGGGTAGTTCCAACGCCTAGACTGTTATAATCATTAGGAGAAGTTACAAGGAAATAATCGTCTTTCAGGAAGCTGCGAACGAGTGCTAATTCATCCGGTGGCATATTCCCAAAAACACTTTCGTTAGGGTAATAATAAAGTCCTCCAGATAGTTTTTGTAAAGTTCCATCCTTTACAAGTGTACCTATATGGCGATCTACCGCATTTGACCATTGAGCAAGATCAGAGCGTCGATAGACTTCACCTCGTTTAAGGTGTTTCTTTAGTTCGGTTACTTTTGACATCGTTTGCCTTTCTACGACAAATATAGCACAAAAGGATGCAAAATGCAAGAATAATTATTGAAAATTCATGCAACAAATCAAATTTAATGAAAAGTTTCGATGTTCTTTTAAGATAAAAGATCTACTGAAATCAATTCGATTTCTGAGCTATATCTGAGTAAAAATCAAATAACTCAAGCAATTAGAGAGGTAAAAGAACTTCATCCTTTGAATTAAAAGCAAGTACCAATTTGAGTTCCCAGAAATCAAATTTTGAAGTGAATTTATTTTTTTCATGATTGTTGTGTTCAACTAATCGACGTTCATAATCATCTGTTGAACCGACATAAAAAATATCGGCAGTTTTGCAGTAAATGATGTACACAAAAAACATATCTCGAATAAAAATTATCTAATCAATTCACCATAAAAAAATAGGGAAATCCCTAAAATTACAAAAGGCCACCTTTCGGTGACCTTTTGTTTTCGAGATTTTGAGTAAGTGTATGTTACACTTGAAAACTCATTCTGCTCTTCCCGTATGGACGGACTCGAACCAGGGACCCTCTGATTAATCCCGCACGTGCGGGACTCTAACCAGCTGAGCCAGATTTCCGGTTAGGTTTTCTCCAAGAATTAATTTTTCAATGAATAGTTTTGACTTTTGTTTTTTTATAAATTTTTCCATTTTCATGGCTTCTGCCCTTGAATTAAAAGCAAGTACCAATTTGAGTTCCCAGAAATCAAATTTTGAAGTGAATTTATTTTTCATGATTGTTGTGTTCAACTAATCGACGTTCATAATCATCTGTTGAACCGACATAAAAAATATCGGCAGTTTTGCAGTAAATGATGTACACAAAAACATATCTCGAATAAAATTATCTAATCAATTCACCATAAAAAAATAGGGAAATCCCTAAAATTACAAAAGGCCACCTTTCGGTGACCTTTTGTTTTCGAGATTTTGAGTAAGTGTATGTTACACTTGAAAACTCATTCTGCTCTCCCTCCTGGGCTCGAACCAGGGACCCTCTGATTAACAGTCAGATGCTCTAACCAGCTGAGCTAAGGAAGAATGTACCTTCGCACTGTTTTCTCAGTGAGAAGACCATTCTTTCCTGCTTAAGCTATTCGCCGCGGCGAACTAGAACACACAGAAAGAAGGTTTTTTATTAGGGAGGGCAAAGGTAACAATCAAGGAATAAAAAGCAATAGGTCAATAAATTTTTTATTTGCCTGATTCCGACCACGCTTGAGAATTCAAATACACCAAAACTTGAACCTGTAAAAAGGCAACATAAAAAACGCAGCACAAAAACCCTTGAATTCCAAGATAATATCAAATCAAAGACGTGATATTATTAATTATCCAATATTAATTATATTCCTAGATACCGCTGCGTTGCCTTATCCCAATTCACAAGATTCCACCAGGCTTTTACATAATCTGCTCTACGGTTCTGATACTTAAGGTAATAAGCATGTTCCCAGACATCAAGTCCCAGAATTGGCGCACCCTTTTCTGTTGCTACATCCATCAACGGATTGTCCTGATTAGGTGTGGAAGTAATAACCAGTTTTCGATCTGCAGTCTGAATTAACCATGCCCATCCTGACCCAAACCGCTTTGATGCAGTTTCCTCAAAGCGGGCAACAAAATCTTCAAATGATCCGAATGAATTTGAAAGTGCAGTAGAGAATTCTACATTCTTCGGACTACCACCTGCTGAAGGTGAAATTGTTTCCCAGAAAAAAGTGTGATTCCAATGTCCGCCTGCATTGTTTCTTACAGCAGCACTGTATTTCGAAGTGTTCTTCATCAGATCAGTTAATGTAGATTTGATCTTATCAGCCTTCATAGCTGCATTAAGATTATTCACATATGCCTGATGATGTTTCGTATAATGAATCTCCATCGTTTGTTTGTCGATGTGAGGCTCTAAAGCATCATACGAATAAGGTAATGGCCCAAGTGAAAATGTGCTGTATTCTTCTTCATCGGTCAATGCACTTGCTGCTTTTGCAATTGATGATCCTAAGATTTGTGAGCCTATTCCTGCTACTGCCAGCAATGAGCCTTTCTTTAAAAAATCGCGACGTGAAGATTCCATAAATGTTTTTATTCTGAGTTGAACCCAAAATTAGTCATATTTTCAGTTTGTTAAATGAATATTCACCTTACATATAGAGATTCCCTAATATTTAACAGGCATAAAGATTTATAAACGACTCAATGTCCGTACATTTGTTGCCTCTGACAATCTATACAAAGGTTAAAATCGTTTATTAGCCAAAATTGTAATCGAATAGGTTAAATTATAAACAAATTATCTTTAAATTTCCGTAAATTAACTTTACTAATATCTCCCGGATTCATAATGAAACAACTTCATACTCCTGTTATTTTAACTAAACGAGGTGCCGCCCTTTCTGTTTATCTGGTACTTCTGATTATATTTAGTCAGGCCATTACTTTTTCAGCTAATGCACAAATTGTAATCAATGAGATCTCTGCCTCTAATACTTCTACTATACAAAATGGTCTGGAGGAATACGATGACTGGATAGAGATCTATAATTCCGGTGGTAGCGCTGTGAATCTTGCCGGCTATCATCTTTCTGATGACAATACAAATTTCAGTCTCTTTACTTTTCCGGCTTATATTCTACAGCCGGATTCGCATCTGATCGTATTCGCATCTGATGATAATCGGACAACGATCTCTGATCATTGGGAAACTCCAATTAATGCTTCTGATATCTGGAAATACTATTCATCAAATCCGACTCCTGATACTAACTGGCGTAATCGGTCTTTTAATGATGCAGCATGGAATACAGGTGCAGGAGGAATTGGTTTTGGAGATGGTGACGATCAGACAACAATTTCTCAGTGCAGAACTGTATTGATGAGGAAAACATTTAACGTGTCTGATACGTCTCAGATCGTGAATGCAATTTTCAATATAGATTATGACGATGGTTTTGTTGCATATCTCAACGGAATAGAAATTGCCCGCGCAAATATTGGAGTTCAGGGAGTCCGTCCGGCATACAATGAACTTGCTATTTTAAGCCATGAAGCGAAAGTGTATCAGGGTGAAGATCCCGATTCTTTTTTTATTGATCATGCTCTTTTCAAAAGTGCTCTGGTACAAGGTTCGAATGTTCTTGCTGTTGAAGTACACAATCAGCCGGCAAACTCAGGCGATCTTACAGCAATTGTTTATCTGTCATTTGGAATACAAAATCCCGGGACGATTTATGGACCGACGCCGCCGTTTTTTAATAATCCACCGAAGGAATATTATAATGCAAATTTTAAATTAAGCAGAAGTGGTGAGACAGTTTATCTGACTAATGCATCATCAACTATCATTGACAGCAGAACATTTGTTTCAATGCAATCAGATCATTCCAATGCAAGAATTCCTGATGGCTCGGTTAACTGGTGTTTTGTAAATACACCTTCACCCGGATCAACAAACGACAATTCTGTTTGCTATACTTCATATGCTTTACCACCGATCTTTTCTTTAACGGCAGGTTTCTATACAAGTTCACGATGGCTGACATTGACGAATCCTCAAGCCGGATTAGTAAGATATACGCTGAACGGAGATGAACCAACAGCGACATCAACACCATATCTGTTTCCAATACTTATCAACTCATCACAGGTTGTACGTGCTAAAGCATTTTCAAATGGAAAACTGCCTTCAGCAACTGTAACAAATACCTATTTCATTGATGAAGATATAACGCTTCCTGTTTTTGCAATCAACACCGATTCGTTAAATCTATGGGATGAGAATACCGGGATCTATTCATTCGGCCCGAATGCACAACCTAATTACCCATACTTCGGAGCAAATTTTTGGCAAGACAGAGAAAAGAATGCATCGATAGAATTTTTTGACCGCGACAAAAGCCGGATCTTTAATTTTGACGCTTCGATTTCTATCTATGGAAATTATTCAAGAGCTCAGCCGCAGAAAAGTTTTGAGATCAAACTCAGTGATCGTTTAGGTCAAGGCGAAATTCACTATCCTTTGTTTTCCGACAAACCCGAAATCGATGAAACAGATAATTTCGTTCTTCGTAATTCAGGTACCGATTACAACATCGTACACTTCCGTGATGCATTCATGGAGAGAGTTATGAAACCAACACATACCGGATATGTAGCAGCAGAACCGGCAGTGGTATTTCTGAATGGTGATTTCTGGGGCGTTTATACAATCCATGAAAATCATGATCATCACTGGATAAAAAATAATTTCGGCTATGAAAAAGATGAGATCGATTACCTGAAAGAATTTGGAAGTACTGTCGAAGTGAAAGAAGGAACGGATGATTTTTTCTGGAATACATTGAACTACGTTACTACACAAGATTCTTCCAGACAACAATTCTATGCATTGATGGATTCAACATGGGATCTGAAAAATGTTATTGATTACTGGACATGTGAAACATATTTTAATAATGGCGACTGGATCGGTGACTGGACGAATAATATAAAAATGTGGCGTCCGATCAGAGATGGTGGAAAAGGCCGTTATCTACTTTATGATCTTGATTTCGGTTTGGGCTATGATGCAAACTTTACAGAGAACAGATTGTCGAAAGCGATTCATCCGACAGCAAGATCTTATTCATCTCAGCTATTTAATGGTTTCTTAAGAAATGCAAAATTTAAAAGAGAATTCATTAACAGATATGCAGATCTGATCAATACTATTTTTCTTCCAAATGAAATGTTCCCGATCATGCATCAGTTTCAGGATAGCATGGCCTATGATATGCCTGAACATTTTGCAAAATGGGGAAGTAATATGACGCAGTGGCAAAGCAATATTAATGTCATGCGGAATTTTATTAACCTCCGTGCAGACACAGCAAGGAGTCAGATCAGGGATGAATTCGGTTTAGCAGGAAAAGTTTTATTGACATTAAATGTTACTCCCGCAAATGCCGGCCGTATTCAGATCTCTACTGTTGTACCTGATAGTTATCCATGGTCAGGAGTTTACTTCAACGGAAATCCTGTAACGATTACTGCAATTCCAAATCCGGGTTATACATTTAATCACTGGAGTTCTCCATTGGTGATAGGAGGCAATGATCCTGATCAGGTTGCCACTTATAATTTTACAGGTAATGATGCTATTACTGCTCACTTTTCCGGCAGTGCTATAACACCGCAATTGACCATCAGTGAATTCAATTATAATTCAGGAACACTTTATCCGGCAGAAGACTGGTTAGAATTACATAACTATGGAAACGTTGCACTTGATATTTCCGGATGGATGTTGAAAGATGAAAACGACTGGAACACTTTTACTTTTCCTGTCAGCACTGTCATTCCTCCAAATGGATATCTTGTAATTGCTGAAGACCTTGAACAATTCAGAACAGTTTATCCAACGGTTAATAATGTGATAGGTCCACTTGGTTTTAATCTGAGTAACGCCGGTGAACAAATTCGCTTTATTAAAAATGATGGAACCGTTTTCAAATCATTCTATTTTCAGGATGTTGCTCCATGGCCGGTTGCTTCCGATGGACAAGGTTATACAAATGAGTTGACAGCTAATACTGCAGATCTTTCTATAGGTGCAAGCTGGTATGCCGGTTGTATCGGTGGATCACCGGGAGTGGAATTCTCAGGAGCACTGAATACAGAAACAGAAGTAAATGGAAGTACAACATTTTGTGTTGGTGGTAGCGTGGCTTTAGTTATTCCATATACACCAGGTTATACTTATCAATGGCAAAGAAATAATGCAGACATTCCCGGTGCAACTGATACACTACTCACTTCAAGTGTTGCAGGTACATATAACGTCATTATTAATTTTGGTGGATGTACTACTACATCACTGCCAACAGTCGTAACGGTTGTAACTCAGGGAGCAGATCCTGTAATCGCACCTGCAGCGCGATGCGGTGAAGGACAAGTTCAACTAAGTGCGTATGCACCTGATTCAATTTATTGGTTTGCTGCACCCGGAGGAAACATCATCGGCACAGGACCAAATTTCATTACACCATATCTTACCGGTACTACACAATTCTTTGCTCAGACAAGTTTGACTTGTCCAAGTAATCTGGTTGATATAACAGTTGAAGTAAATCCTGTTACTGCCGCACCTGTTTGTCCGGATCAAAATCGTTGTGGTCCCGGCAATGTAATTCTCAATGCAGTTGATACTGCAGAAGTAAGATGGTACAATGCACAAACGGGTGGAGCACTAATTCATACAGGCAATCTTTTCATCACCGGATTTATTCCGCATGATACCGTCTATTATATGGAAGCCGGCATCGTTTGTCCAAGCGAAAGACTTCCGGTAATTGTTACTGTCACTTCTGCACCTGCTCCAACTGTAACTGATAATTCAAGATGCGGTCCGGGAACAGTTGTGTTGAATGCAAATGCTGCTGATCCGATCTTCTGGTATGATGCTTATTTTGGCGGAACACAAGTTGGTAGCGGATTTAATTTCCTTACTCCTGCATTAAGTACTACAACTACATATTATGCAGAAGCTGTTGGTGCTTGTGCAAGTGAAAGAATTCCTGCAATTGCAACGATACACGAAATTCCCGCTCCGCCTGTAACCAGTGATACAACAAGTTGCGGTCAGGGAGTTGCTTATGTAAATGCAGTTTCTGTTGCACAGGTTTATTGGTACGATGCTCCTGTCGGCGGAAATTTATTGGGCACCGGATCATTGCTTACAACTCCGCCATTAACAAGCGATGCAACTTTCTATGCTGCATCATTTAATATCTGCGAAAGTTCCAGAACACCGGCTGATGTTGTGATCATTCCTGTACCAACTGTTGAATTAGGAAATGATACTGCTATTGAAACCGGTACAACACTGATGCTGGATGCCGGTACTCAAACATCTTATTTATGGTCAACGGGTGAGACAACTCAGACCATCACAGTAAATAGCGCAGCAACTTATTCAGTTATTGTAACAGGTCCAAACGGATGTACAAGTGTTGATTCGATCGGAGTAACATTGTTCATTGGCATAAATGAAAATGCCGGCGGAACAATTCCTGTCTATGCATTTCCAAATCCAGCTACTGAAGAAATCAATCTGAATATAATTTCTTCAACTTCTGAAAATGCATTGATCAAAGTAATTGATGCGACGGGAAAAGAAGTGATGCGAAGCAATTTGAAATTGATAAATGGAATAAATCAGCATACGTTATATACAAGTTCAATTGCAAAAGGCTTGTATTATCTTTATGTATTGACTGATAAAAACTCCCGTGTCATGAAAATAATTATTCAATAATAAGCGCTGTGATTAATTCTTCGTAACCTGATTTTAATCACTCGCCAATTTTAACAAATTATCGGTGGTCTGATGAATTGATCTTTATTTATAGATTTGATCATCAGACCATTTTTTTACCAATCATTTTCAGACTTTTACCAATAGTAGACAGACCTTTGCAATTTTTTACTCACAATGCATTGAGGTATTAAAAACGCATGTACTTTGGATAATACATGAAGTGAATTGCTTTTCCGTCACTTAACAATTTGTTAACATGGATTTTTTCATTAATTTGCGTGTTCAGCGAACAATTAAGAATTATTGAGATGATTAGAACGGCTACTTTTAAAGTATTGATTGCATTTTGTACGATAGTAATGGGGACCATTTTGAATTATCAAAAGGTTGAAGCAGCCTGTAATTTACCTGCAAACTTAACAACCACTAATATTACAGTGAGCAGTGCAAAGTTCAATTGGGCAGCAACAGTTGCTGACAGTTTTTTGGTCAGATATAATGTTACCGGTTCAACTGCATATTTTTATAAGTCTGTCCCAAGTGCAAGTGCAACATCTGTAACAATAACCGGACTATATCCTGCAACAAGTTATCAATGGGTTGTAAGAACTTATTGTGCAGGTGGAGCTTCAGGTGGGTATCAACCAACTCCTGCTTCTTTCAATACTGCTGTCGGTACAGTTTCATGTGTGATACCGAATCTTACAGCAACTAATAATATTACTTCCAATAATGCAACCATTACCTGGAATCCAAATGTGAATGCGGATACATTTATGATTCGCTACAGTGTTACCGGATCAACTGTTTATACATGGATCAAAGTTTTAGGAACATCACACTCGTATACGTTTACCGGACTTTTACCAAATACATCGTACACATGGGTAGTTCGTTGTATCTGTGTTGCAAATCCACTTTTACCATATAGTGCCAGTAATGCCTTTACAACATTATCTTCTAATTGCGGGGTAGCTGATCCGTATTACTATTCAACTACTGCTATCACATCGAATTCAGCAACCATCGGTTGGCGTGCAGTGACTGCTGCATTGAGTTATAACGTCAGATATGCAGTGCGATATTCTAACAACTGGGTGCAGACCAATTCAACAGCAGTTTCAAAAACGCTAACCAATCTTTCAGCATCGACGTGGTATGAATTTCAAATTCAGGTTGTATGCGCAAGCGGAGCAGGTGCGTGGAGTACAAGTGGAATTTTTCAAACACCTGCAGGTGTTCTTACACTTACAAGAGGACCATATCTGAATCTTGCAACATCAACGAGTATTTTTATAAGATGGCGTACTAATACTCCGACAGACAGCAAAATAAAATACGGAACTTCGGCAACGAATCTTTCGCTTTCAAAAACAGATGCAGTTGTTACAGGTGAACATATTGTGCAGCTTACAGGTTTAGTTGCAAACACAAAATATTATTATTCAGTAGGAAGTTCTGCAACAACACTTCAAGGTGACACAGGAAATTATTTCATCACACATCCTGTAGTAGGTTCTACAGGTCCGGTAAGGATCTGGACCATTGGTGATTTTGGTGTTAACTCAAATGCGCAAAATCTTGTTCGTGATGCCTACAGAAATTACACAGGAACAACACCTACAAATGTATGGCTTTGGGTTGGCGATAACGCATATTCAGATGGAACGGATGCAGAATATAGCACCAACGTATTTGCTAAATATACATACCGGATGAAAAATACTGTCATCTGGCCGGCAGCCGGAAATCATGATCTGCATACTGCAAATGCTGCAGCTCAATCAGGTCCGTATTACGATAATTTTACATTACCTAAAGCAGCTGAAGCCGGTGGATTGGCAAGTGGAACTGAAGCATATTATTCTTTCAATTATGCAAACGTACATTTTGTATGTCTTGAATCTACAGGCTCAACTTTCCGTGCGACAGGAGGAAATATGGCAACATGGCTAACGAATGATCTAGCTGCAAATACTCAACGGTGGACAATAGTTTATTTCCATCATCCTCCGTATTCATTAGGATCGCACAACTCAGATACAGAAACAGAATTGATTCAGATGCGGACAAACATTGTTCCTATCCTTGAAAATAAAAAAGTGGATCTTGTCTTATCGGGGCATAGTCATTCGTATGAAAGATCAATGATGATAAAAGGTCATTATGGTGTTGAATCTACTTTTAATGCAGCAACAATGGCTGTCAATTCAGGTAGTGGAATTTTTCCGGCATCTTATACTAAATCTTCGCCCTCTTTTAATGGAACAGTTTATACTGTGGTAGGGGTTTCCGGACAGCTCGGATCTACAAGTCCCGGCTGGCCACACAATGCAATGTATTCATCATCTGTTCAGGTGTATGGTTCATTGGTTATTGATGTTCTTGGTGACCGTATGGATTGCAAATTCCTTACTTACACAGGGTCTGTCTTTGATCAGTTTACAATTCAGAAATCAGGAACACCAATTGCTCCGCGGTTATCAGATGATGCTGCTGTTCCTGCTGGTGATAAACTTTCCATTTTCCCAAATCCTATAACAGAAGAGATCAATGTTCGTTACTTCCTTGATGAAGCCAGCGAAACAAGAATTGAGATTACTGACGTTGCGGGTAGAATCGTTTATGCTTTAGACTACGGTCAACAAAGCGAAGGCGAACATGAAATCAAACTGATGCGCTCCGAAGCAAGACTTCCGGCAGGGATTTATATTTTGAAATTGATCAGTGGGGATAAGATGCAATCGAGGAAGATTGTAATCGAGGAATAAATAATGTAAAACAAAGAAAGTATAACACTAAGAACACAAGTTCACAAAAGATCACGGAATATGTTGTAATTTATTATTAGCACATTCCGTGATCTTTTGTGAACTTGTGTTCTTAGTGTTTTATTTAAGTAACCTTCGAATACGCTATCAAACCAGATGAAATCTTTAAATACTCATTCACAATAACCTCCGGCTCTCCGTCAACCGTTCGTTTGTATTTCAGAAAAACAATATCACCTTCTTCCCGGATTTCAATTGGCGAATATCTCAATGAAGGCATTTTGTCGAATGCGCCTTGCCACCAATCTTTCATTGCAGCTTTTCCTTTGATCAGACCATTTGTTTCAGGATGATTTTTTAGCAGACGCGGACTGAAATGTTCAGCGTTATCATCATACAAAGAAAGAAGGTCGTTTACATTTTGAATGTTGAAGGCGGAGAACCATTTGTTGGCGATTTCGGTTGGAGACATTATTTTAATTGGTGAGGAGTGAGAATAGAAAATAAAACACGGATTACATGGAGAAAAAAAGGGAGAACACAGAGGGGGACAATGCATTAAACTTTAATATTTGATTGAGCTTCTTTTTTCTCAATTTTTTTCTCTGTGTTCTCCGTGTTAAAATTTCGAGTTTCAAAACTTAATGCAAACATTCTTCTCTTCCGTAAAAAACTTCAACGCCTCAAAACCTCCTTCACGACCAACTCCCGATCCTTTCATTCCGCCGAATGGTGTTCTAAGATCGCGGAGGAGCCAGCAATTTACCCATACAATTCCACTTTCGATCAGAGCAGACATTCTATGTGCGCGTGATAAGTTTGTTGTCCATAGCGTTGCTGCAAGACCGTATGTTGTACTGTTAGCAAACATCAGAACTTCTTCTTCTGTATCAAACGGAGTTAATGTAACGACAGGACCAAAAATTTCTTCCTGATTTGTTCTGCAATCGTATGCTAACCCTTCAATGATAGTTGGTTCAATAAAAAATCCGTTTGAGTTTTTTCCACCCGGATTTACACTCTTCCCACCGAATACAATTTTTCCACCTTCCTGTTTTGCAAGTTCAATGTATGAAAGGATTTTTTCGTAATGTGGTTTGGAAACGATGGCACCCATTATACTTTTTTCGTCGAGTGGATCTCCAACTTTTAATTTCTTTGCTTCTTCAATCAATGCAGCTTTGAACTTTTCATATAACGGTCTTTCAATAAAGATCCTTGACCCACATAAACAGATCTCTCCCTGATTACTGAATGATGATTTTATAGTAGTCTTGACTGCATGTTCAAAATCGCAATCTGCAAAAATGATGTTTGGATTTTTACCACCTAATTCAAGCGACATTTTTTTGAACATTGGTGCAATAGTTCTCGCAATTGTTTCGCCGGTTTTTGTTCCACCTGTGAAACTGATCACAGGAATTTTAGGATGTGAAACAATGGCCATTCCAACTTTTGGTCCAAGTCCGTGTACGATATTTAAAACTCCTTTCGGCATTCCTGCTTCATTACAAAGTTGAGCGAGCTTGAATGCTGTCATCGGTGTAACTTCCGATGGTTTTGCAACAACACAATTACCACTTGCCAGAGCCGGTGCAATTTTCCATGTGAAAAGATAGAGTGGGAGATTCCAGGGAGAAATACATCCTGCCACACCGATCGGTGTCCGCAAAGTATAATTCAAGGCAGTATTTTCCATAGCATGTGTTTCTGTCGAAACATGCAATGCTCCCGTAGCATAAAAATGAAAATTGGAAACCGCTCTTGGGATATCGACAGAACGCGAAAGCCAGACCGGTTTTCCATTATCAATCGATTCTGCAATTGCAAATTCTTCGAGATTGGCTTCGATCAATTCGGATAGTCTGATAAGAATTGCCGAACGTTTTTCTTTCTGCATCATCGACCACGACGGGAAAGCTGCCCGCGCTGCAGCAACTGCCAGCTCAACATCACGCTCATCGGAATCAGGAATGAAACTATAAACTTCGCCCGTTGCCGGATCAATGTTGTCTAAATAATTTCCTGAAACCGGTGCACTGAATTCACCATTGATAAAGTTCTGAATTCTTATCTTTTCCATTAATGTTCGCTATTGATATTTATACGTTCAATAATGATTGTCTACTGAACGAAATGATTGTTATAAATTGCCTGTTCGTCCGCCATCAACCGGCAGATTAATTCCTGTAATGTACGATGCTGCCGGTGAAGCGAGGAAAGCAACGGCATTTGCAATCTCTTCCGGAGTGGCAAATCGTTTCATCGGAATCTCTTCGATCATCTCTGATTCGACTTCGCTAACCGAAATTCCCGTCTTCGAAGATTTATTTTCAATGATACTTTTTAACCGTCCGGTTCCTGTTGCTCCGGGTAATACATTGTTGACAGTAATATTGAATGCACCAACTTCATTGGCCCAGGTCTTTGCCCAATTTCCTACCGCTGCACGAATCGTATTTGAAACTCCGAGTCCTTTCAATGGTTGTTTGACTGATGTTGAAATGATATTGATTATCCGGCCATATCCGGCTGACTTCATTCCTTCAAAAGTTGCTTGTGCCAGATGTTGATTACAGAGAAGATGGTTGGTAAATGCACTCAGAAATTCATCACTCTTTGCATTGACAATCGGTCCACCTGCAGGTCCCCCGGTATTATTAACTAAAATGTGAACCGGACCATTTGAACTGATATATGCATCGACCTTCCGGCGGAGGTCTTCCGGCTGACTGAAATCTGCAACGATATAGTCATGCTTCTGACCTTTTGATGGAAGAGCAGCTGCAGTTTTTTGAAGTTCCACTTCATTACGGGCGATTAACGTAATATTCGCGCCTAATTCAGCTAAAACAACTGCCGAAGCACGTCCAATTCCCTGGGTACTTCCACATACTATTGCCTTTTTTCCGGTTAAATCTATCTTCATAAGGGTGTTGAATTGTCAAAAACCTTTGTCTATTTTTGAATTGACAACAAAACTATTAATAATCTTTATAAAACAGACATGGAAGCGCTTATTCACAAGATCGTAGGCAGTACCGGGATAACCGGAGAGCAGGCGAAAAAATCGATAGAATTAGTTAGTGAAGAATTAAAAACAAAGTTCCCTTCATTTCTTCATGGCGAAATTGATAATGTGATCAACGGCGGAAAATTTGGAAATACCTACAGAGATAAAGCCGATCATCTGCGTGATAAAATCGAAGAAGTCGCTAAAGAAGCAGGTAGCCGTGCTGAAACTGTTTTCAATGAAATCCGTGAAAAGTTAAATGAAATGTTTACATCTAATAAAACTTCCGGTAACGGAAAATAATCCCAAACATTATGGCAGCAAAATCAGGAATAAATTTTAAAAAATGGATCGATGAAAATCGTCATCTGTTAAAGCCCCCTGTAGGAAATCAGGTGATCTATACACCGGAGCAGGATTTTATTGTAATGGTTGTCGGGGGACCAAATGCACGTAAGGATTATCATTTCAATGAGACAGAAGAATTCTTCTACCAACTCGAAGGAGATATCACCGTTAAGATCGTTGATAATGGCGAACATGTCGATATTCCTATTCGTGAAGGAGAGATCTATATGCTTCCGGCAAGAACTCCACATTCACCAAGAAGAGGTCCGAATACAGTTGGACTTGTAATGGAAGTTCAACGTCGTGAAGGAATGAAAGACGGTTTTATCTGGTATTGCGAAAAGTGTAAGAACAAATTGCATGAAGAATATTTTGTCATGACAGATATAGTAACTCAATTACCAAAAGTGATGAACAACTACTATAGCAATATTGATCTGCGTACATGTAAAAAATGTGGAACTGTTATGGAACCACCCGTATTAACGGCTTAAAAATATTATGTCCACAAAACTTACACGAAAAGAAAAAATTGCACTGCAAAAAGAAAGTGGTACAATTTCTCCGAAAGAAATTAAAAAACAGGAGAACAAACAAAAATCACTGAAGACTTTTCTGGCTTTAGCTCTTGCAGCTTTAGCCTTCATAATGTATGTCAGCACGATCGGACATGATTATGTTCTCGATGATTTTGGTTTAATAAAAGACAATACACAAACCAAGAAAGGCGTTAGCGCAATTCCTGATATCTTCAAATCATCTTACAGATATGGGATGAATATTGTTGACTATACATTGTATCGTCCTTTGACCAAAGCTATGTTTGCAGTTGAATGGCAGATCGCTCCGAATAATCCTGCTTTCGGTCATTTTATAAATATTATTCTCTTTGCATTAACAGCTGTGGTTCTTTTCAAAGTGTTAAGCAAGTATCTGAATGGACAACTAATTCTTCCATTTCTCACAACACTGCTCTTTGTTTTTCATCCCATACACGCCGAAGTCGTATCAAATATAAAAAGCCGTGATGAGATCATGACATTGCTGTTATGTCTTCTCAGTGCGGGTGCTTTTTACGACTGGATAAAAGAAAACAAAACGTCGAAATTTCTATTGGCGGTATTTTGTTTTCTCGCCTCCTTGTTTGCCAAGGAATCTACTATAACATTTATTGTAGCAATTCCATTGATGTTTTATTTTTTTACTGATGCAAAACAAAAACATTATTTCAGTGCAATCGGTGCAATGACATTTTGTTCAGTAATTTTCCTTCTGATCAGAAATAAGATCTTAGGAGGCATTGAATCAGAGATCCCTGTTATTGATAATTACATCGCCGGATTACCAAATTTCTTTTTACAGAGAGTAAATGCTATCTATATGCTTGGCTACTATGTTAAGACTTTGATCATTCCTTATCCACTTATTGCTGATGGATCATATAATCACTTCAAAGCTGTTACTGCTACTGACTGGAAATTCTTGTTATCATTGATTGGACTTGGTTCTGCACTGGTGTATTCACTGGTCAAATTCAAAAGTAAGGATAAGGCAGCATTTGGAATATTGTTTTTCTTCGTTACTGCATCTGTAGCTTCAAATATTTTCATGCTGATCGGTACTTGTTATGGCGAGCGGCTAATGTATATTCCGTCGCTTGGATTCTGCTTTGTTGTTGCGCATCTGCTAATTAAAATATTCAAATCAGATGTCTCTGAAAGGATATTCAACTCGTGGAATAATTTTTTCAATTCTTACAAAATGCCAATCATTTCTGCTGCTGTAATAAGTGTTGTCTTTTCAATTCAAACTTATGCAAGAAGTATGGAATGGAAAAACGATTACACTTTATATTCAACAGATGTAAAAAAGACACCTGATAGTGCTCACATGTTATTTTATCTCGCGAATCATATTACAACAGATGAATATTTCGCAAAACTCCCTGATAGCACAGCGATCTACAATGCAGAAAAACAAGGTGTAGAATATCTTACAAGAGCAATAAATGTTTATCCGGAATATGCTGATGGCTATCAGCGTCGGGCCTACATCTTAAAACAAATGGGACAAGATTCATTATCTGAACTTGACTATTTGAAATCATTGGAGTTTAATCATACTAACCCGGTTACAAATAATAATTATGGTTTCTTATTGTTTAATCAAAGACGATTTGTTGAATCCAAAAAATACTTCGAAATAGCAGTCAGGTACAACCCGAATTATGCACATGCTTTAAATAATCTGGCAAGTGTTTATGGTGTCTTCGGACAAGGCTCAACGGAAGCGGCGTCGAAAGATCCGGCGAATGCAGAAAAGCACAGAAAAGATGCTTTGGATAATTTCCAGACTGCAATAGTTTATTTCCTAAAATCAATTGAAGTAGATCCGGAGTTTGTTGAACCATATAGATTGGCTGCTGTTACATACAGAAATATCGGTGATATTCCGAATGCAGAAAAATATGAATCATTAGCAGCAAAGGTTGCAAGGGAAAAGAAGAATGCTCAAAATTGATATACACACACACATCCTTCCGGCACATCTTCCTGATTTTAAAGCGAAGTATGGTTATGGAGGATTTGTTTCATTAGATCATCATAAGCCTTGTTGTGCCAAGATGATGATCGATGACAAATTTTTTCGCGAAGTCCAGGATAATTGCTGGGACCCGAATGTGAGAATGAATGAAAGCATCATGCACGGAGTTCGTGTGCAGGTGCTGTCAACTATTCCTGTCATGTTCAGCTATTGGGCAAAACCGGATGACGCCTTGGATCTTTCAATGTATCTGAATGATCACATTGCTGCAATCATTTTAGATTATCCGCAACGCTTTATCGGACTTGGAACTGTTCCACTTCAATCGCCGCAACTTGCAATTAAGGAACTGGAGAGATGTATGAAGATCGGATTGCGTGGTGTTCAGATCGGCTCGCATGTTAATGACTGGAATCTGAATGCACCCGAACTTTTTCCTTTTTTCGAAGCAGCTCAGGAAATGAATGCATCCATATTTGTTCACCCGTGGGATATGATGGGAAAAGAAAAAATGAATAAGTACTGGCTACCTTGGCTTGTTGGAATGCCTGCGGAAACTTCACTTGCTATTTGTTCAATGATCTTCGGTGGAATTTTCGAAAGATTACCAAAATTGAAAGTTGCTTTTGCACACGGTGGCGGATCTTTTCCTGCAACAATTGGAAGAATAGAACATGGTTTCAATGTCCGCCCGGATCTTGTTGCAATTGATAATCCGGTTAACCCAAGAAATTATCTTGGAAAATTTTATCTCGATTCACTCGTTCATGATCCAATGATGTTGGACATGATCGTAAAATTAATTGGTGTAGAAAGAGTAGCTCTTGGAACCGATTATCCATTTCCACTCGGCGAATTAAGTCCCGGCAAATTAATTGAATCTATGCCTTATACCGATGCAATGAAAGAACGCCTCCTGAATGGAAGCGCTTTGGAGTGGCTTGGGTTGAAGAAGGAACAGTTTCTATAAATGAAATTTTAACACTAAGATCACTAAAATTTGTCACAAGAACACACTATAATACTTTAGCTTCACTTGTGCTCTTGTGCTAAAAACTAAGTGATCTTAGTGTTTTATTAAAATCTTGATTAACAAAATGAAAACTATATTCTTTATTATTATTTTTTCAGCCTTACAATCTCACGCTCAGAATAACTTTGCCTTTATTGAATTGTTCACCTCTCAAGGCGATGAAACAAGTCCGGTTGCTGAAGAAATTTTATATAAAACAGTTGCTGCTGAAAAGAAAAACGGGAGCAATGTTTTTGTACTTGAATACCATGTTGATTACTGGAACCGATTAGGCTGGAAGGACCCGCTTAGTAAATTTTATTTTACAAAGAGACAGGAAAATTATTCCAGGGTACTTGCGGAGAAGGAATTGTATACTCCTGAGATTGTAATTAACGGTACTAAAAGTTTCAGTGGCACGAAAGAAACCACTTTAAAGGAAGAAATAAAAAATGCACTGACTGTTCCGCAGCAGTTTAAATTTTCCGTTGTTAAAGATTCTCTTGCGAATGATACACTTTATATTTCCTACAATACTTCAAAAGATGATCAGAATGCTGTTTTCCGTTTAGCCATAACAGAAGATGGAATCTCAACAAAGGTTGAAGCTGGGGCAAATGCAAGTAAAACATTTGTAAATAATTATGTTGTCAGATTATTGCATTCAGTAAATGGAATAAAAAAGACAACTCAGATAAAAATTCCGGTAAGAGAAATTAAGTTCAATAAAAATACAAGATTAACAGCTTTCATTCAAAGTAAGCAATCGATGAAAGTGCTCGGTGTGGTTGAACTATAAAAAATTGCTGAGCGGATATAAAATAAAAAACCATTGATGACCAATGGTTTTTTTTAATTTCTATATTTTAATTAAGAATTACGAACTACAAAGTAAACACCCTGGAAATATTAAATCCAAGCCGAACTCCCGCATCATTCCATTTAGTATCTGTCTTCGGGAAAAATTGATTTTCCGTAATACCGAAACTGTTTGTGAAATGAATCTGAAATACGTGGCCCCCGGTTTCGAGTTCGTAACCAATAGAGAATGTATCGAAATGATTATCGTTTTCTGTTTTCGTAACTGCCGTGTATTTATTTAATCTGTAACCATATTCAGCAGTAATGGCAGCACGTTTTGTGAATTTTAATCTGAATAATGCCGCTAAACCATATGCGTCATTTTTGTCTGACTGAAGATCAACCAGATTATAATGAACCAGCCAAGGTGCAACCTGAAAGGAAAAATTCGGAGAAAATTTTCTGGCGATCAGCAATTGATAGCAATAAGAAAAACGGGAAGAACGGAATTCGTATCGATCGAAACCGTTTGCGGCTGCATTTCCATCTTTAAGTGTTGTATAATAAGCGCATGCAAGAAGTGTAACACTTAACGGCATACTATTATCAGTTTTTTGGCGAAGCAGGCGATACTTTAAAAAACCATCCACTAATTTATCCAGAGAACTCCGGCCGATACCAAACATAAAACGACCTTCAGGACTGTACTCTAATCCTAAACGGATGTTTGCAGGACCATCTAAACCAAAAGCATTGTAAGCTTCAGAATTTACAGGACCAAATCGGTGTGAAATCCGGAAATCAAGTGTTCTCGGACCTGTTGTTTCGATCGTATGTTGATTTACCAATCGAGTCGATTTAAATGTTGCAATGGCAAAATCGTCACCTGCTGTTGGTTCCAGATCTCCAAGCAAATCCTGAGCATTTACAATTGTAAACGATGCAAATAAAGATAGTAGTAGGAATATTTTTTTCACGTCACTTTTATTATTAATTGTTTTGTTTACCATTATTGATCCATGCCTGTATTTTCATAATACTACATTCATCGAGTTTAGCTGCGCCTTGTGGCATATATAAACTGGAAGTTAATGCGGGATCATGAGTAAGTGTACGGATAAATTTTAAATCTTTTGCAGGAGATACAAAGTATTCCATCATATCAGTATAGTTGGCTAAGCCGTAGCCACCATCCGCAGAATTATTGATGTGACACCCTGTGTTATCAGTTCCACATGAACTGTTCATTATTGGAAGAATAACATTTGCAAATGAAACAACACCGGTTGTATCACATGCAGGATGTAATTCTTCAAGATTGTCATTGGTGCAAGCAGTAAGCCATGCAGATGCTGCCAGAACAAAAAGAACTTTTTTCATTTTAGTTTATTGGATTAATATTAAAATCCTGATTTCGCAAGATTAATAAATTACGCAGTAATTAATAGTTTTTTGTGGATGAACGGGTAAAACCTTTTGCTGAACAAGATTAATCGTTATCCGAAATTTTTCAATTGATCAGAACCTTTTGACAAGTGATTCCGGCAGACGATTCAATACTTATAATATAATTTCCTGAACTTAATCTGTTCGGGAGATAGAAGTTATCGGTATGCTGACCGGCAGCCATTACTTGCGACGATAAGATGGAAACCAATTCCCCTTTAATAGAATACAATTTGATATTTACCGGACCGGTAGAATTTAAATTATAATTTAAATTAAAGTGATCCTGAATTGGCATAGGATAAACAGACATTAAAGAATTATTTTCGCCTGAATTGATATTATTACTTAAATTAAAAGCACAAACTCTGCTATCAATATATATGTAATCGCCTGATTCGTTCCCGTCAAAATCAGAAGCATTGCCTGCAAAATAAAAAGTAACATCACCTGAATTTGTAGCAGGCGCTGTCCAGTCGAATGTAAATGCAAATGAATCTACGCCCTGACCGGCATCCAGTTTATGTACAACACTTCTTCGTGAAGTACCATTAACTGTCTTAGTTTTGATCTGAGTAGTAACTGTATTTGTCTGTATAAGAGTTCCGGCATTGGCGCCGCCAGGTAAAAGCGCTTCAACACATATTCCGAAAAGTTCATTTGAAGTTCTTGTTACTGTTGCAACCATATGATAAGTTACGCCCGGATCATATACCCAATTCGTCATATTTGTTGAAGTCAATGAAACTGAACCTCCGCCTGAATTAAGAACATATGTGTCATGACAATCTGTACAATTTAATTCACCGGGAGAACCTGTATAACCGGCTTTACCATTATCGTCCATCTTTTCAGCAGACATAGTGATCATTAGTGCTGAGCAAACAGCAATAAGAAATACTAACTTTTTCATTAATGTATGTGGGGGATTAATTATTTTTCAAACTTAGACTATGATTCTGGATGAATTCTGAATAGTAAAGAAGTTTTTTGTAAATTGTTAGCGAACTGACTAACCTTATTTTACTTTTACGCTGTGGAGTCAACGTAAAAGGTCGCTATATTGGATTCCAAAACTAATTAATTAAATAATACCATTAATAAATTAAGCATGAAGATTCTTATCGTTGAAGACGAAAAACAATTATTGGATTCAATGCTTATCTTCCTGAAAGAGTCAGGAATGATTTGCGAAAAAGCCGAAACATTAGCAGAAGCCACTGAAAAAGCTGACTTATACGAATACGACTGTGTAGTTCTTGATATTGGTTTGCCCGATGGTAGTGGATTAAAAGTAATTAATGTACTTCAACAAAAACAGAAACAAACAGGAATAGTCATTTTATCTGCTAAAAACTCACTTGATGATAGATTAGTTGGTTTGAATTTCGGTGCTGATGATTATGTAACTAAACCTTTTTATATGCCGGAGCTCGTTGCCCGCATAAAATCGGTAGTTCGCCGCAGAGCTTTTCAAGGTAAGAATGAAATTCTATTTAATGAGATCAGGGTTGTTCCTGATGAAATGATGATGTATGTGAAAGATAAACTGATTTCTCTCACTAAAAAAGAACACGAATTATTATTATACTTCTTAAGTAATCAAAATAAAGTTTTAACAAAAGAATCCATTGCCGAACATTTGTGGGGAGACCATGCTGATATGGCCGACTCCTTTGATTTCATTTATAGCCACATCAAAAATCTTCGGAAAAAAATGACAGACAATGGAGCGCACGATTATCTGAAGTCAATTTACGGTGTAGGATATAAATTGTCGTCTGAATGAAATTACTCAACCTTACAAACCGATATTACATTGCAATCGCTCTCGTGCTGTTATTAGTGAGCAGCGCTTTTCTTGCATATCGCGTTTTGTATCTGGTCGACAATGAAATTTCTGAGCACATGCTCTTTGAAAAAAGCGAGATCGCAAAACAACTGGAACATCAGAAAGGCATTCAGGGACTGCACTTAATTTTTGGAGATAGAATTGAAATCGAACCGATAGATAAATTTTCATCCTTCAGAGTAATCATGATCGACACTTCGATCTATGATCTATATGAAAAAGGAAAAGTTCCATACAGAATGATGACGTATGAACAACTTGTGGATGGAAAAAGTTACAGAATAAAACTTGCACGACGATTAACAGAAACCGAACAACTTGCTGAAGGAATTCTTGCAACGTTATTATTAGTTGCACTCGATATCATTGCATGTTTTTATTTTCTGAACAGATGGTTTTCCAGCAAGATCTGGAATCCTTTCTACCGGGCATTAAATGTTCTTAAGACGTTTGATCTGCAAAAAGGCGGTACAACAATGTTTCAAAGAAGTCAGGTTGATGAATTCAATGCATTGAATGCAGAACTTTCTAAACTGACAGATAAAGTTACACGCGACTATAAAAATCTGAGAGAGTTTACAGAGAATATGTCACATGAAACTCAAACGCCGCTTGCGATCATTCGTTCGAAGCTGGAATTATTGTTGCAAAGTGAATTGACAGAAACACAACTCAATCAGATCTTAAGTACACTTGATTCAGTGAACCGTTTGTCGAAAATGAATAAAGGATTGATCATGCTTACAAGAATTGACAATGATCAATATGCAGGACTGCAACTTTTACAAATGGGAAAATTGCTGAACAAACAATTGGAAGATCTTGAGCTTTTTATTTCTTCAAAAAATATTCAATTGCATCTTGACATCGATGATAAAGTTCTTGTAAGAATGAATCCGCATCTCGCTGATATTTTACTTACTAATCTTTTATCGAATGCGATCAAGTATAATCTGGA
The DNA here is from genome assembly GCA_016711505.1 of Bacteroidota bacterium. Taxonomy (NCBI): domain Bacteria; kingdom Pseudomonadati; phylum Bacteroidota; species Bacteroidota bacterium. The sequence goes on from JADJSV010000018.1 coordinate 231,962, forward strand.
GAACGGTGATCTGTTTGTGACGTTCCGTAAAGACAAATTTGAAATTGCAAACAGTGGTCATGCACCCGTTTTATCGCCTGATGAAGTATTCGACAGATTCAAAAAAGGCGAATCGCCGGACAGCATTGGGCTTGGTCTGGCAATCGTAAGAAAGATCATCGACCATTGTGGCGCCAAGATCAAATACGAATACAAGGAAAATCTGCATGTTTTCACTATTTCAATTCCTCCGGCAAATCTGGTAGATCAGGAAGAGGAGTATAGAATTGGGTAAGACAGGGTGGGCACATCCGGACTCTATCCTGGCAGGCAAAGGGTGCCACAGTTTTTGACTTTTGACCTATGATTTTTGCATTTATTTCCCTCTGAAAACCGTATCTTTGCACTATGTCTGACTTCCTTCATCACGAATGCGGAATCGCTATGATTCGGCTGCTTAAGCCACTTTCATATTATCAGGAAAAATATGGTACAGCATTCTATGCAATGAATAAGCTGTATTTAATGATGGAAAAGCAACATAATCGCGGCCAGGATGGTGCGGGAGTTGCCAATATCAAATTTGATCCTGCACCGGGATCAAGATACATCAGCCGTTACCGGAGCAATGAAAAACAGGCGATCAAAGATATTTTTGGTAGAATGCAGGCGAAGTTTGAAGAGGTCGGAAAGAATAATCCCGAACATTTATCGGACCCTGAATGGCTGAAAAAAAATGTTGCTTTTACAGGAGAATTATGGTTAGGTCATTTACGCTATGGAACATATGGTGGAAACAGTATTGAAGCCTGTCATCCGTTTTTAAGACAAAATAATTGGATGAGCCGCAACTTAGTTGTTGCAGGTAATTTCAATATGACAAATGTTGATGAACTTTTTCAGGATTTAGTTGAGATAGGTCAACATCCAAAAGAAAAGGCAGACACTGTTACAGTGATGGAAAATATCGGACATTTTCTCGATGAAGAAAATGAATTACAGTATGCCAAATTCAAAAAGCTTGGCAACAGTAAAGAAGAAATTTCACCACTTATTGCAAATCATATTGACATTGGAAGAATATTGAAAAATTCTTCACATCGCTGGGATGGTGGCTATGCTATTGCAGGAATGTTCGGACACGGTGATGCATTTGTTCTCCGTGATCCTGCAGGAATTCGTCCGGCATTTTTTTATCGCGATGAAGAAGTTGTTGTTGTTGCGAGTGAACGGCCGGCGATTATGACTGCTTTTAATGTTCCCGTTGAATCAGTAAATGAAATAAAGCCCGGTCATGCTCTTGTGATTCGCAAGAATGGAAAAGTAGGAGAAGAGCTTATCAATGAACCAACTCAAAAGTTGAGTTGCTCATTCGAAAGAATTTATTTTTCCCGGGGAAGTGATGTTGATATTTATAAAGAGAGAAAAGAATTAGGTCGGTTGTTATGTCAGTCAACATTACAATCTGTCGATTACGATCTTCGTAATACTGTTTTATCTTTCATTCCAAATACTGCCGAAGTTGCTTTCTATGGAATGCTTCATGGCATGGAGGATTATTTACGTGATGTAAAGAAAAGAAAGATAAAAGCTTTAGGCAATGATCTTACTGACGAAAAATTGATGGAGATCCTCAACATTCGTCCACGCGCTGAAAAAATTGCAATCAAGGATGCAAAGCTTCGTACATTTATTACGAATGATGATGAACGCAGCGATCTTGTTACACATGTTTATGACATCACTTATGGTACAATAAGAAAGGGAGTTGATAATTTAGTTGTCATCGACGATTCAATTGTGCGCGGAACAACACTGAAGAATTCTATTCTTCGGATGCTTGATCGTTTAGGTCCAAAGAAAATTGTTGTCGTTAGTTCTGCACCACAGATCCGGTATCCGGATTGTTATGGAATTGATATGGCGAAGATCGGTGATCTGATCGCATTCAGAGCTGCAATACAATTGCTTGAAGAAAATAATCTCGAACATATCATTGACGAAACCTATGCACGATGCAAGGAGCAGTTGGCAATGGGTGGAAAGGAAATGAAGAATTATGTTCGTATGATCTATCAGCCATTCACAGCAGAGCAGATCAGCAATAAAATTGCAGAGCTAGTTCGTCCTTCGGATCTTCAGGCCGATTTACAGATCATTTTCCAAAAGATCGAAGATCTGCATGCAGCATGTCCTAACCACAGAGGCGATTGGTATTTTTCAGGAAATTATCCTACACAGGGTGGAAACAGAGTAGTGTGTAAAGCGTTTGTGAATTATATTGAAGGGGTGAATGAAAGAGCGTATTAAATTTTGTGTGAGTTTGGGTGTGAAGAGTGTGGGTTACGGCTTTGCTGGTTTATAATTATCTGAATACATGTTTAATCAGTTAATTTTAGTGACAATGGTTTCTATTGTAAACGACCCTGAAGAGGTCGCATATTTGTAGAAAAATAATTGCCCCGCAATCGAACCGACCCCGGAGGGGTCACACATGGATTATTTATAATCTATCCAATTAAATAAGTATTTTTCATCATATTTTATATTGTATTCTTTCAGGAACGATATAAATTCATCTTTAAATGTTTGATTTTTATGATGCTCTTTTTGATTCATGATGTATTTTACTACCGTATCGATGTCAGATTTGGAATACGAAAAGGCACCATATCCAGATTGCCATGAGAAACGAGATTTTGTAAATTTATTACTGTTAATGTATGCGTTTGAACTTTTTTTAATTTCTCTTACCAGGTCTGCAAGTGTACAATCGATATGAAGTCCTATAAAGAAATGAATATGATCCGGCATTCCATCAATTGCAAGCATTTTGTTTCCTTTTGCTTGCACTATACCGGTGATGTATTTGTATAATTCATTTTCCCATGAAGAGTCAATCAAAGATTCAGGTCCATTGACGGCGAATATGATTTGAATATATATTTCTGAATGTGTTGTCATAATTTTTTCTTCAAAAATAATTTATGAAATCTTATTTATCGTTCAATATAATAGGGGAAATGATTTTTTTTATCCGTGCTTTAATTCGGGGGATCGGGAAATCATGTGCGACCCCTTCGGGGTCGGGTCGTTTTGTTGTTCCGTTTTCTACAAATGTGTGACCCTTTCAGGGTCGGCTGGTACAAGACTTCAAAATGCAACATCGATCCATAAAGTTGAACATTAATTAATGATTGAAAAGAAAACTAAAATGAGAATCCATTGAGCAAAATTCTCCATTAAACATACACCAGAGTCCCAACTCTGAAAAGGTTGCACATTTGTAGATAGAACATCACAACACGCGAACTTTCAAGGTCGGCTGGTACAAGACTTCAAAATGCAAGTTGAACATTAATTAATGATTGAAAAGAAAACTAAAATGAGAATCCATTGAGCAAAATTCTCCATTAAACATGCACCAGAGTCCCAACTCTGAAAAGGTTGCACATTTGTAGATAGAACATCACAACACGCGAACTTTCAAGGTCGGCAGGTACAAGTTTTCAAAATGCAAGATCGATCCATAGAGTTGAACATTTGAAAAGGTAACTAATGAAACTAATACAAGAATCCTTTGAGCAAAATTCACGGCAGACATTTACCAGACTCCCGACCCTGAAGGGGTCGCACATTTGTAGACATAGCATCACAAGCCCCGAACCCGACCCCGAAGGGGTCGCACATGAGGTCACGTAATCGTTCATCAATGCAAATAATTAAACCGTAGGGTTACCTTTCGTATTTAGCAGTATTAATAGATGAATCCTCCAAAAAAAATTATTATGAAAAATCACGCTCTAATTCTAAAAACAATTTTGTTTATTTCCCTTGTTTCTATTTCATGCACCCATGAAATACCTGATCCTGTCCAGGCTCAGAAATTTGTTGAGGATTTTATGCAGAAGATCAGCAGAAATGATTTCACAAATTTATCGGACCACTATTCCGAAGAAATGCACAATGGCGAAAGTGATGAAGCCAGAATTGCAAAGTTTGAACAGCTCAATCAGGCATTGGGCAATACTTTATCATTTACTTTGCTTCAGCAAAAATCAATTCAGGAACCCGACTCGCCTCCAAGTGTGAATTTTGTTTATGAAGTAAAACATCGCAAGCAAGTTGTTATTGAAATGTATTCGGTTGTTAAAGAAGGAAAGGCGTATAAAATTTCAAAACAGAACACTGTTTCAAGATCAGCTTGGGTGGATACAACGAATTAATTTTTTCTTTCTTGTGTTCAAAAAATTATTCACTCTTAAACTGCCTCAAAAACCTCACATCATTCTCCGAAAACAATCTCAGATCTTTTACATCATACCGAAGCATTGCTATCCGTTCAATTCCCATTCCGAATGCATAACCTGTATATTTCGTAGAATCTATTTTGCAATTCTCTAAAACATTCGGATCAACCATTCCGCAACCCATGATCTCTAACCATCCTGTGTACTTACATACATTGCAACCTTTGCCTTTGCAGATCTGACAACTTACATCCATTTCAGCAGAAGGTTCTGTGAATGGAAAATAACTCGGACGCAATCTGATCTTTGCATCTGAACCAAACATCTCTTGCGCAAAATATAAAAGCGTTTGCTTAAGATCAGCAAATGAAACTCCTTCGTCAATATATAATCCTTCTACCTGATGAAAAAAACAATGCGCTCTCGCTGAGATCGCTTCATTTCTGTAGACACGACCCGGAGCAAGAATACGAATCGGAGGTTTTGAATTCTCCATTATTCGCACCTGTATAGATGAAGTATGCGTACGCAATGCAATAGAATCTGTACTGCCTTCCTGCGAAATAAAAAATGTATCCTGCATATCACGTGCCGGATGATTTTCCGGAAAATTCAAGGCAGTGAAATTATGCCAGTCGTCTTCTATCTCAGGACCATCAGCAACTGTAAAACCAATGCGCTTGAAGATATTCAGAATTTCATTTCTTACCAATGACAATGGATGTCTTGACCCAATTGCATTCGATTCTCCCGGTAACGTCAGATCTAAATCTTTTGGCTTCTGTGAATCACTTGCACTTTCTAATGCTTGCTGAAATGATTCCAGTCTTTCTTCCGCTTTTACTTTCAGACTATTGACCATTTGTCCAAAGTCTTTGCGCATTTCAGGAGCAATACTTTTCATTTCAGAAAAAAGATCTGCCAATACACCTTTCTTTCCAAAATATTTTATTCTGAATCCTTCAACTTCTTCTTTCGACTGAGCAGCGAATTTTTCTATTTCACTGATGAGTGTGTCAATCTTTTCTTGCATTATTTAATTTGTTTCATTTTCATTCTTACATCTTGCAACGGACGATCACCGGGAGCAGTTTTTACTGCTGCAATTTTATCCAGTACATCAAGACCTTTTATAACTTCACCATAAACTGTATAGGCTTTATCAAGATGCGGAGTACCACCTACTGTTGTATAAAGTTCAATTTGCTTTGGACTTAATTTAATCCGACGTTGCATTTCAAGCATAGGGATTTGTTCTTGTTTCAAAACCTGTCCTTGTACAATATAGAATTGACAACCGCTTGATGCTTTCGTTGGATTTTCCGTACGAGCTGCACACAATGAACCTTTTTTGTGAAACAATGAATCGACAAATTCTGCCGGAATAGTGTAGCCCACATCTCCATTTCCTAACATCACTCCTGGAGCTGCGTTTTTGATTCCGGATCACCACCCTGAATCATGAAATTCTGAATAACACGATGAAACAACAAACTGTCGTAGAATTTTTGGTTTACCAACTTGAGGAAATTATCGCGATGCTGTGGAGTTGAATTATAAAGTTTCACTACCATATCGCCCATATCAGTTGAAATCAGGACTTCATGCTCAATATTTTCATCAACCTTTGGTTTTGTGACAGTTTGAGGTCCTTTACAAGCAGAAATGAGACAGATTATTGAAAAAAGAATGCTAATTTTCTTCATTTTATTATATTTTTGTAGTGTTATTAGATTGACTACAATATTAACCAAAATCAGATGAATTCAGAAAAGAGAGGCAGACTAATTACTGCTCTTGTTGTATCAGCATTTTTTTGTGTTTTTGCTCTCAGCTCTTGTAAAAAAGATGGCCCAACAGTAGCCGTTATTTTAGTAGTCGATTCTGCAGGGCGTTCAGTACAAGGCGCTTCTGTAACTTTGTGGCAAGACACTGCGGTAAATAATGTCAATGGAGTTCAGTCGGATCTTCGTGTTACCAAGATCTCAGATGCTGCAGGAAGAGCAGAATTTTCTTTTGAACTTGAAGCCTATTTAAACGCAGAAGCAATCCGTAATACAGATACTGCCCGGTCAGTTGTCCGGTTGAAAGAACATGAAACGGTGAGTGTCACGCTTTATCTATAATCTTAAGGGATTACTTAAGGTATTCAATTACAGCTTGTTTCAGTAATAAATCCTGCTCTTTTAAAGTTAAAGGCGGGAGTTTTTTTACCAATTTCCAATGCGGCCAGCCATCCTGGTCGAGACCTTCCAGCTCATAATATCCAAATTGACTCATTAAGCGGCAAACTGCAATGTGCATCAGGTCCTGCTTTTCGTCTTTAGAATATTTCATCGGACCTTTTCCCAGCTCCTGAATTCCGATCAGAAAAAGTATCGTCTGAAGATCCGGTTCTTCCCCGTAAGTATTGGCAAGTGACTGAGTTAATTTCTCCCAGTCCTGCTTTAGGTTTTGTAAATCAATAGCATCCATTTGCAACAAAGGTATTCAGAATTTTGTGGGATTGCTACCTTTGCGGCCCATCGAATTATTTTAAATCGTGCCGCACATCAGCTTCTTTCGGATTCCCTTCGTTTTACTTTTGTTTTTTTCTGTAACTGTTAAGGGTCAGATAAAAACGGGTCGTCCAGTTGACATAGTTATAGCAATGGATCTGAGTAGTAGTTCAAACGGCCTGATCGATCATCTTCGAAATCATATCTGGGATTATTGGTACACTCTTTCAAATTGTAATCCTCAACCAAATTACAGGATTGCTGTAGTTACATATGCACGGTTCAGTTATGGGAAACAAAATGGCTATACCCGGATTGTAAAAGATCTAAGTACAGATTTTGAAAAACTAAGTAGTCTGTTATATAAAATTCCTTCACGAATTGAAAAAGGTGATCAATATGTTGGAGCAACATTGAATACTTGTCTGAAAAAAATTTCGTGGTCGAAAGATCCTGAAGCAATTAAAATGATTTTTCTTGTTGGAAATGGTGATGTAACAACCGGAACAATAGACATCGATGAAACGGTAGATAAATTAGTGGCGAATAATATTATTGTGAACACAGTTTATTGCACTGTTCCCGGAGAAAAGAAAGCCATCAAAGGCTGGGAAAGAATTGCGCTGAAAGGAAAAGGAAAGATTTCAAGTATGTCAATAAGAAATAAATATTTCGACAGATTGAATGGATTTGACATGGCTAAGTTTCGTGCACTGAATAAAAAATTTAATAAGACATATCTGTGGTATGGTCCGGAGGGAAAAGCGCGATTCAATAGAATGGTAGAAGTTGATAACAAAGCATACATTACTAACACAGAAGGTTTCAGGTATAGAATTTTACATAAAATATCTGACGACTATCAACGTACTAATAATAGTTGGGACCTTGTCGATCTTTATTCTAGGAATCCGTTAGATTTTATTAAGGTTGACAGAAAAACAATGATCGACACTTGCCGCAAAATGAATAATGATCAATTGAAAGCGTTTATTATCTTTAAAAAATATGAGCGAAAAAAAATTGGTGCTATGATGGCTGAAATGATAATTAATAAAGAACTAAAAGATAAAGAAGAAGGACAAATAGTAAATAAAACGATGCCAACTCTAGATATCGTCACACTGAATGCGATCCGTGATGTTTTAAGAGAAGAGTCGTGTGAATGTCCAAAACACTAAAAGAAAATGTCAACTTGGAATAAATGGATCTTCGGTGGATTAGGTTGGGCAGTAGGTGGTCCGATTGGTGGAATCCTTGGCTTTGCACTTGGATCGATCACAGAAGAAAGTAGTATTAAATTAAATTCCGGAAATCAGAATCAACCACCCGGATTTTTACCGAATGATTTCAGTGCTGCTTTGCTTGTGCTGTGTGCAGCAGTTATGAAAGCAGATCAACGGATCCTGAAATCTGAATTGGATTTCGTAAGGAATTTTTTTAGTCGTCAGTTTGGTGAAGCACACACTCAGCAACGGATGCTTCTCTTCCGTGAGATCCTGAAGCAGGAAATTCAGATCGGACAAGTGTGTCAGCAGATCAGACAATTTGTTGATCCACCATCAAGACTAGAATTGATACATTTATTGTTCGGACTTGCGTCAACTGATGGTGGAGTAGGACAAGAGGAGTTAAATGTGATCAGCCAGATCAGTCATCTTATCGGAGTTTCGCAAGGAGATTTCAATAGTATTAAAGCGATGTTCATTGTTGAAGCAGATTCGTCTTACAAAATTCTTGAAGTTGAAAAAACTGCAACGAATGATGAAGTGAAAAAAGCGTACAGAAAAATGGCAGTGAAATATCACCCTGATAAAGTACATCACCTTGGTCCCGAATATCAGAAAGATGCGCAGGAGAAGTTTAAGAAGATCAATGAGGCGTATGAGAAGGTGAAGAAGGAGCGGGGGATTATATAATGCAGTTTGAGTTTGTGGTGTGTGGTGTGGCGTACCTACACACTTCACACTACAAACTCAAACTCCACACTTATAAAAAACATTTCCTCATAATTCAGTTTGAGTTTGTTGTGTGTAGTGTGGCGTACCTGCAAACTACACATCACAAACTCAAACTACACTAATAAAAAATTTCTGAAAAAAATGCAGTCTCCTCGACATCATCATTCTTATCCTTCTCGCCTTCGGTGCCATTCGTGGCTTCATGAAAGGATTTATCTATGAAGTTGCCATGTTAGGTGCATTGGTGTTATGTTATTTTCTCGGATTCAAAATGGCAGCTGCTGTTGCTGAATTTTTATTCAATACGTTTGGCGGCTCTCCTGATACGCTGCGTTACGTGTCTTACATGATTGTATGGATAGGAGTGAGCATTGGTGCATGGTTTCTTGCTAAACTTTTTGAAAGTCTTGTCAACATCACTGCACTTGGAATCTTCAACAAAATCGCCGGCGCAATTTTCGGAATTTTAAAATATGCATTTCTGATAGGACTGTTTTTGTATTTCTTCAACAAAGCGGATGCAAAATTTAAATGGCTGGATACTGATAAAAAGGCGGAATCGATTTTTTATTATCCGTTGTTGAAAGTTGGATCTATAGTTTTGAAGAATAAATGATTTGATATGTGAAACAAATCTCGAGTGCAGCGAGATCTGCAGGAAATATTTTTACGTGACGAGGATTATAAATCCACAGTGCGAATAAAAATGAGTAAAAATCCTTCGTAGCGGGAAATCCTTCGCGAGGTTGGTTAATAAGTAAATTGTAAAATGAGTTAGTAGTCGAAAAAATATTCTTCCTTTGAATAAAATAATAATTTCGCATGAAAACAATTTTATCGATAGTTGCATTTTTCGCCGGAGTGCTATTCTCATATGCCCAACACATTGAGAAGAAAATATTTTTTGTAAGCACAAATGCAGGACATATAAACTGGAGCAGAGGTACTGCCGGAACAACGCTTAAGGATGGCGGCTTTTGCATTGGCGGATTAACGGAATTCGAATTTCCTGATGGATCGCAGACTCCCGAAATCAAAGAACAGAATTTTGTGTTTAAAATTGACTCACTATACAATGTTGTTTGGATAGACACCAGCCAAATAATGGATACTGAAAATAAGAATTACAAAGTTTACTCTGTTTTTCAAACGTCGGATTCAGGAATAATTGCAGATAAAATTGTTCGGGTTGGTGGCGTAGTTGATCCAAGTGAATTATTCAAATTTGAAAATGACGGAGCATTAATTTGGAACAAACCTCTTTCAGATTCAAATTATTATTCAGGATTAAAAATTACTAGTGGTGAAATGGTGAATGATACTTTACTTTATTCTGCATTGCATGTTTCGCCTTTAACATTTAATTCTTTCCACCCCATTTTACTTATTCTTAATTCCAATGGAGACACAATTTCAATAAAAGATTCCGTAGATCTTAGATGTCAGGAAAATAGTGTGATTCAAATTGTGAAAGATCATACGAATCAATTGTATTGTATATTAGAAAGAGACAGCACGATCATTCATAAAATAAATTCAGATGGAAGTATAATTTCAACAACTGCGATTGGTGCATTGATGTATAATGAAAAAATTATTCCAATCAGTCCTGAACGTTTTGTAAAGGCTGACTACAATTTGAAATATTTTAATTTCTATGATTATAATTCAACTCTTCTTGATTCAGTCAATTTTGGAATTTATATAGCAGCGGCTTATAAAGGATGGAGTAGCACCTTGCTTGCAGATCTTTTATATTTTGGATCAACGCCATCTTATTTAGGACGAAGTTTAATTCAAATGGATTCTACAGGAACGATCATGTGGGGATTTACGCATGACGAAAATATCTCTCATGTGATTCAGACTTCAGAAAATGAATTTGTCCTTTTGGGAACAGCATACGATACTACGATCTTAAAAATGGGGGTTTTGTTTGAAAAAATTACGAAACCCAATTTCAATAGAACTCTAAGTATTCCTGACTCAGTATTGTGTAACAACGATAGCATTCTTATTTCAGCTCCTTCAGGCTATACATATAATTGGAATAACGGAGATACTTCGCAAGAGATCTATGTAAGTTCTTCAGGAAATTATTTTGCTTTGATTATAGACTCAGAAGGCTTTTTCACTTATTCTGATACGGCAACTATAACAAATTCAAATACAATTGGACCAGAGTTAGGAGCCGACACGATTCTTTGTTTAATTGATTCAATTTTATTGGATGCCGGAAATGGTTTTGCAACTTATCAATGGAGCATAGGAAGTAGTGCGCAATTCATTAATATTAGTGATTCACTTGAAACGATAACTCAATATTTTGTAACAGTTGCAGATTCTAATGGTTGTGTTTTTACAGATTCAATACAGATTCAATTTGCGACTTGTACTAATATTAATGAAATTGTAAATGATGAAATAGAAATTTATCCGAATCCGACAACGGGTATTCTTTTCATCAATTTCAAATCTTCACTATCGGGATCAATAACAATTTATGATCAAAGCGGAAAAGAAATCGTTTCGAAAGAAATAAATAAGAATCAAAATACAGTAGACTTGTATACACTGCCGTCAGGAATTTACAATTGCATTTATATAGATGCGTTTTCTAAGAAAAGACAATTAATTAAATTTGTGAAAAAGTAATTCGTATTTACTGTTAATGAGGATTGAAGATCCTCAGCTCGAAGTGAAGGGTTACAAATTATTCGCAGCTTTACACTCTTAGTTTTAAAGTTGTACGTTACGTTTTATTTGCCAATAGCCACAACCCCTGGTAATTCTTTCCCTTCAATGTACTCAAGCAAAGCACCGCCACCCGTAGAAACATAAGACACCCTATCTGTCAAATTGAATTTCGAAATCGCAGCAGCAGAATCACCGCCGCCGATTAAAGAGAATGCCCCATTCGCAGTTGCAGCGGCAATTTTTTGCAACAGATTTTGTTCCATGAGAGAATTTTTCAAATTCAAAAACTCCGGCCGGACCGTTCCACAAAATTGTTTTGGATTGTGCAATGGCATCATTGAAAAGTTTTTCGGATTTTGGTCCGATGTCTAAGCCCATCCAGCCATCCGGGATTTCGTTGATATTACACTCTTTGGAATTTGCATTTGCATCAAATTTATCTGCAATGATTGCATCAACAGGAAGAATAAGATTTACATTTTTTGCTTTCGCTTTTTCTATGATTGATAATGCAAGATCGAGTTTGTCTTCTTCAACCAACGATGAACCAATCGTTCCACCCATAGCTTTCACAAATGTAAATGCCATTCCTCCACCGATCAATAAATTGTCAACTCGATTCATTAATTGTTCAATGATGAGAATCTTGTCTGACACTTTTGCGCCACCCATAATAGCAGTAAAAGGTTTCTCCGAATTCAGAAGTACTTTATCTGCATTTGCAATTTCATTTGCCATTACATAACCGAAAAACTTTTTACCCGGAAAATTTTCTGCGATCACAGCAGTTGATGCATGAGCTCTGTGTGCTGTTCCAAAAGCATCATTCACATATACATCTCCAAGCGCGGCAAGTTTTTTGCAAAAGCAGAATCACCTTTTCTTCTTCTTTATAAAAGCGGAGGTTTTCTAAAAGTAAAACTTCACCGGGTTTTAATCCTGCTGCTAATTGTTTTGCCTGTTCGCCAATGCAATCTTCGGCGAACTTTACATTCGTATCCAATAGCTTTGCAATGTGATCGACCAGATGCTTCAAAGAATATTTTTCAACCGGACCTTCTTTCGGACGCCCTAAATGTGACATCAATATAACCGAGCCGCCATCAGATAAGATCTTTTTAATCGTTGGAATGGAAGCACGGATCCTTGTGTTGTCAGTGATATTGTATTCTTTATCGAGAGGTACATTGAAGTCTACACGGATCAGAGCTTTTTCGTTTTGAAATTGTGGTGGTCGATGGTTTCATGGGACAAAAGTAAACAAAATAGGACCTGGATTTAGCTGATTTTGGATTTCCTGGTTGCCTTATTTCAGAGATACAATTAAATTTAAAATAAGAGCGTTCATGCTTTAGATAACTTTTATGAATTGAATAATCAGTCTGATGACTTTTCAGCTATCAACCAAGAAATCCCTAAATCAGTTAATTCCTGAAAATCCAATAATCAGATAAATCCTGGTCAAAATCCAGATGTTATTGGAATGCCGCACAATCCGGTCCCGGACTAAACGGTCTCTTGCAAAACTGAAATTTGAAACCAAAGAAGAAATCGAATGCCTGAGTATCAGAAAGTCCGATGAACTGAAGTAACCGGTCACTTCCGATCACAAACCATTTGTATCTGATTCCTAATCCAAGCGACGGTTGATCCCATTCAAATAAAGTGTAATTAAGATTCGCTTCGAATTTTCTTTTTTCATAACGAACGGCAAGATTCATTTGATCGCCTCTTGCAATCTGGTTTTCCATAAAGTGAATTCGTTTTACCAGTGAAAGATTTCCATAAATTTTCGGAGTGAAAGAATAATCGAATTGTGTACTCACAGCAAGTGGCATCCACATGTAAAACCCTTCTTCGCGAATTGAACCACCGATATTTGACACTACCGTTGTCCCGACATTTTCCCAGACCAATACTTGCTGAATCTATGCCTGTCCACACTTGATTTGCACCTGTTGCAATTTCTATAATTTCTGATTTACGGAAATAGCGAATCGTTCCCAGATCAATAAGAGAAACACCGACTCTGTAATCATATTTTTTGATGTTATCATTGCTGCGATTACATTCAAATCCACCTTGCTTTCTTTTATGCATATAAGTTGCTCCAAGTGTTGTGCTCAGTCCGGCGCCTCGAAGTGCGATAAATGAATCATCGATAGCCTTTCCGATCTTTGCATTTACATTGTGAAAGACAACATTGCTGGAATCCAGAACAGTATAATCTAAATTCTGAATGTCGCCATACAAACCATTGAATCCTATCAGTAAATTTCCTGTTGCAGCCCACTTTATATAGTGCTTTTCAGTTTCACTATACACTCGCCCATAAGTTCCACCAAGTTCAAGCCAGCTCGCACTTGCAAAACTCATTGGTGTAGAATTAAATCTGACACCGAAAATTTCCGGCGCATGAAATCCTGAATAAAATGTATATGCTAAATGTGCAGGAACATCCAGCACACTCAATTCACTTCTGAATGCAGAATGTAATCCCCACGCCCAGTCACCATTATTCTTGATGTAACTTGGTCCAATAATAAGAGTATGACCAAACCCTTTTTGCAAAGCGGTTGAATTTCTGAATAAATAATTTTTCCCCGGCTCGTTGTTTCCGAAAATTGTATTCAGAACAATATTTTTATCTTTTGGAAAATAGATGTAGCTATTCTCAGCAAAAAAATCTCCGGCAATTAAATTGATCTCATATTTGTATGGCGCCCCGACAATTTCAGAAGGATTGAGAAAGATTCCCATATTACCACTATAGTTGCTATTACTGATTCCCCACATCTCCTGTCCATAACTGAATTGCGAGATAAAATTAAGAGCGAAAGAATTATTTTTTTCATTGTGGTAAAGATACCTGTTTTTTTAGTGAGTTGTGAGTTGTTCAGACTATTAGTTAACTCTGAATAGTTGATGTTTTGTTTCAAAAAGAACCTGCATTTACGCGGTTATATTTCTCAATTATTATTTTGTCATTTGTTTATTTATTAGTGCTGTCCGCCGCAGGTGGATAGTCTGGCAAGCGGGGAAAATTGGGGGAAACCCTTGCCAGGCGTAGGCAATTTTTATAATATAATCATCATACAATACTTACTTACATTCATTCATGAAGGGCCGCTTTGATCGCGCGCCCCCGGGGTTAAATATGTATACCTGTCAGCTTCTGCTACTCAGTTTTTAATGAATTCAAAATTCGTTCACTTGCACAATGAAGATAAATTCATCTCCCTACAACATTGAAGCATCATTTCAATTTTTCTTTTTTCAATATTATTAACTCTGAGGATCCAAGAGACGATCAAACTTCTTGAATTACCTGCTACTACCTGCCATTTAAGTCAATAAATATTCCTGCAAATACTATAACGGTTAAAACAAAAAACTATTTTTACACAGTGAAATTTGAGGAAGTAATCGGACATACTGATGTGAAAAAAAGGCTTATTCACTCTGCTCAGGAGAATAGAGTGAGTCATGCTTTGCTGTTTCTGGGACCTGAAGGTGCCGGTGGTCTTCCCCTTGCCAATGCGTTTGCGCAGTATCTGGTGTGTGAAAATCCGGGCCTTGATGATTCATGCGGAAGTTGTTCTGCGTGTAAGAAAATGGAAAAGTATGTTCATCCGGATGTTTCGTATACTTTTCCTGTAGCTTCGAAAGAAAAAATTAAAGAACCGAAAAGTGTTGACTTCATTGAACAATTTCGCAAAGCAATAATCGACCAGCCTTATCTCAGTTACATGAACTGGATGGAGAATGCAGATCTGGATAACAAGCAAGGAATTATTTCTGTTCATGAAAGTGCAGATATCATGCGCCGACTAAATCTCAAAGCAGTCGAAGCTCCATACAAAATTGTTATCATCTGGTTGCCTGAGAAAATGAATGATCCAGCAGGAAATAAATTATTGAAGATCCTTGAAGAACCACCTGAGCGCACACTTTTCTTTTTGGTTTCAGAAAATTACGAAGGTCTCCTAACAACTATTATTTCCCGCACGCAGCTTGTCAAAATTAATCGAATCAGTGAAGAAGATATGCTTGCTGAATTGATCAACAAGCACGGAATCGACAAAGCCACTGCCCGGCATTTTGCATCATAAATCAAATGGAAGTTTTTCTGAAGCGCTGCAATTGATTGATCGTGCTGAAGAACGTGCAAATTTTGAGAAAGATTTTATTAGCTGGATGCGTGGATGCTATCAGTTAAATCTCAAAGTCATCAATGAACTTACATTAAAATTAAACGATCTTTCCAGGGATGAACAAAAGGAATTTTTAACTGACAGTCTTGATAATATCCGTGAGTGCCTGCTCATCAATTATGGTAACCGTTCATTACTCCGTCTTGATGGAGAAGAGTTAACTGCCATTGCCCGACTTGCTCCTTTTATTCATATCAATAATGCAGAAGAGTTGATCGAAGAATTCAACAAAGCCATTTTTCATATATTGATCGCAATGCAAATTTTAAGATTTTATTTTCTGATCTGTCGTTTATAGTGCATAGGTTGATTAGAGTAGAGCGTTGAATTAAAGATGGCAAGGTTCTGTCATTTCCACACCTCAATCTCAATTCCACATTTAGTAAAGTCAGTTTGAGTTTGAAGTGCGGAGTGTGTGGAAGCAATTGTCTCTTATACTACTCTTATACTAATTTACTCATATTGGCTCTTATTAACCGCTGACTTTCAACTAAATACCACCATTACTTATATTACTTCCTAATTCCCCAAAATTGCTAATTTTGCATGTTATTGACAAAAATCATATGGCTTGTAAATCGTGTAGTACGGGAAAAGATGGGGCTCCAAGCGGGTGTCGGAGTAATGGCACTTGTGGAACCGGCGGCTGCAACAAGCTAAACGTTTACAATTGGCTTTCAGATATGGTACTGCCTTCGGGGCAATCGCCATTTCCAATTGTTGAAGTTCGTTTTAAAGGGAGTCGCAAAGAATTTTTACAAATAAAGATAACGTTGAATTAAGAGTAGGTGATCTTGTTGCTGTTGAAGCAACTCCCGGTCACGACGTTGGTGTTGTTTCGATGACAGGTGAATTAGTACGTTTTCAATTACGCAAAAAAGGTGTAACGGAAGATTCAGATACTATCAAAGCTCTTTATCGAAAAGTCAAACAATCAGAATTAGAAAAGTATAACGAAGTTAAAGATAAAGAAACTGCTACGCTTTCCCGTTCACGTGAGATCATCCAGTCACTTAAACTTTCAATGAAGTTAAGTGATATAGAATTTCAAGGTGATGGAAAAAAAGCAACTTTCTTTTATACTGCTGATGACCGCGTAGATTTTCGTGAGCTGATAAAAAAACTTGCTGAAGAATTCCGGATTCGTGTTGAAATGCGTCAGATCGGAATGCGTCAGGAAGCAGGTCGTTTAGGTGGTATTGGTGTTTGTGGAAGAGAACTGTGTTGCTCTACATGGCTGACAGATTTCAAAACTGTTTCAACAAGTACTGCACGCTATCAGAATCTGGCACTTAATCCTGCGAAACTTGCAGGGCAGTGTACTAAACTTAAGTGTTGCCTTAACTATGAATTAGATTCATACGTTGATGCATTAAAAGATTTTCCATCGACAAATATAATTCTGGAAACAGAAAATGGAAGAGCTTTCCATCGCAAGACAGATATTTTCAAACGATTGATGTGGTATGCATATACAATCGATGAGAAAAAAGAACAACGCGAATTAAGTGAAGGTGGAGTTGGTGGTAACTGGGTCATGCTTTCTGTCGATAGAGTTAATGAAGTAATCAATCTGAATAAAGAAAAAATTAAACCTACTGACCTGGCTCTTCCGGTTGAAGTAGAAATTGATATCGCTCCTGATTACGAAAATGTTGTTGGACAAGATCGTATTGACCGGATGGATAAACTGAAGAAGAAAAAGAAGAAGAAGAAAAAAGTTGGTGGTGAAATGAATGCCGGACAAGCAGGAGGTCAACCAAATGCTCCCGCGTCCGCAAGGGAATGCGCCGGGTAAGCCACAAGGAGGACAGCCAAATCAAGGCAATCCGAATCAGAAGCAAAATCCAAATCAAAACCGGCCGCAGAATCAACCTCGTCCTCAGCAGAATCAGCAAAAGCCAAACGCTCCGCAGCAAAATCAGCCGAAGCCGAATGCTCCGCAACAGAATCAGCCGCGTCCGCAAAATCAAGGTCAGCGTCCGAATAATCCGAACCAGAATAAGCCTCAGCAAAATAATCCTAATCAGAATCAGGCACAGCGGCCAAATAATCCACAGCAGAATCAACCTAGGCCACAGAGTCCGCAACAAAATGCTGCTCCTACTTCTCAACCTTCTGCTGATCCGCAACCGAACAGAACAAATAGAGTTCCTCGTCAACCACGACCGGATAAACCGGCAGATCAATAACGGATGAATCTCAAACTTCCATTCAAAAAGTATTTTTCATATTTATTCATACTCGTTGCATTGCTTTCGCTTTCATCGTGCGATCGCAATGTTGTTTTTGAAGACAATGTAAAACTTCCTGAAAATCGGTGGGAACAAAATAATGCTGTTCAGTTTACAGTAGACATTCAGGATACAATTTCATCGCATAATCTTTACATCAATCTGAGAAATGCCGGCGGATATCAATTCAGTAATATATTTTTATTTTTCACTACCACATCGCCATCAGGAAAAATGGAGCGCGATACTTTAGAACTTACTCTTGCTGATGCCAGTGGTAAATGGTTAGGCGATGGTATGGGTGATATCTGGGACAACCGCCAACTTTTTAAAAGAGGATTTCGTTTTCCTGAATCCGGTAAATATATTTTTCAGTTAGAACAAGCAATGCGTATTGATCCTCTGCCACAGATTATGGATGCAGGGATTCGGATTGAGAAAGCAAATTAGATTTTATTTTTGGAGTGAAGTTTTATTATGGCAGCATGTGCTAATGCTGAAAATTTCTGATTTTGTAAAGTATGAAAAATAAAACACTTAGATCACTAAGTTTTTAGCACAAGAGCACAAGTGAAACTACGGATCATTATGTGTTCTTTGACGAATTTTAGTGAACTTAGTGTTTACATTTTTTATATCTTAATACTACTAATTGATTTCCTCATTCGATACATCCAATAAAGCAATCCAATAATTATCAAAAACAAAAAAACAAAATAAAACTTCATTCGTAATACAAGCTTTCCCAGATACTTTTTTTCTTTCTCGAGTTTATCATTTTGTGAAAGTGTTACTTCGTTTACTTTAGACAAATTATCTATTCTTTCCTGATATCCACTTACATCAAACGACATTGTAGTCTTTTCAAAATTCTTTGTATCGATAACTCTTTCCAGTGAATTCATGATCTTATTGTCAATCGAAACAATTTCCTGAAGCGTCGCATGGCTTTCGCGCATGTCGTTCTTTGTTCGGTTCCCAAAAAAACCGCTTTTCTTTTTTGTTGTCTGACTATAATTATCAAATAACTTTTGTCGCTCCTGCAAAAGTCCAAAAAGTTCTTTACGCGCTGCCATGCGTTCGTCAGCATAAGAATTGTCAGGCAATCCGATTAGCAGCATTAAACAGGTAATGACGATGGTTCTTAGTTTCATGATATTTATCTTGATGCAAATCTAATTCATGTGATTGGGAATTCCTGCACATAATTCAACGAATTGAATTGGTTAAAATGGGGAATATCAAATCCACTATTTTATTCTCCCTTTTCTAATAAGATTCGCCATTGGAAGGCTTTGTACGAATGACCTTTGACCCTTGCCCTTTGACCTGTGCTAACCAAGTGGTTTGCAGCCAAAGAAACTCTTAACAACATGTTAAATCCTTTATTTATTTCAATGAAAACGATACTTTCGCATACCAATCAATAGCACATGAAAACAAATCGAATAGTCACCGGAAGCATTGCCTTCCTGATGCTTTTCACCGGGTCAAATGCTTTTTCTCAAGACAAAGCTAAACCAAGACCAAAAAGTGAGCCCAAAGCTACAACCACTCCCCAACAACAGTCAAAATTAGTTCCGGCTCATGCACAAGAAGAACCGAAGACTATGACACCACCGGAGAAAAAGATTTTCCCGTATCCAATTCTTCAGACGAAACTTGAGAATGGATTAAATGTCGTTACAGTTCCTTATCAAAGTCCGGGAATCGCTGCGTTTTATATTGTTGTACGTACAGGTTCACGAAATGAAGTTGAACCAGGACACACCGGTTTCGCTCACTTCTTTGAACACATGATGTTCAGAGGAACGGATCTTTATCCCAAAGATAAATATGGCGCTGTGCTGAAATCGACAGGCGCTTCTGCAAATGCAAATACCAGTCTTGACAGAACACTTTATCACATGACCGGTGATGCAAACAAACTAGAAACAATGTTCATGCTTGAAGCAGATCGTTTTCAAAATCTGAAATATTCTATTCAGGATTTTAAAACAGAAGCCGGAGCAGTGAAAGGTGAATACACAAAAAATTCGGCTAACCCTTACACCAAGCTGAATGAAATGATTCAGAACACCGCTTTTGAAAGTCATACATATAAGCATACAACAATGGGCTTCTTCGAAGACATCGTAGATATGCCAAATCAATATGATTACTCAATCGAATTCTTCAACCGTTATTATCGCCCTGAATATTGCACGATCATAGTTGTAGGTGATGTTACTGCACAAAAAGTAAATGAACTTGCAAAAAAATATTTCGGAGCATGGAAAACGGGAACATATGTATCAACTGTTCCTGCAGAACCTACGCAGAAAGAAACAAAATATACTAACCTTCAGAAAGAAGGATTCCCACCTTACTTAAGTCTGAATTATAAAGGCCCGGGTTACGATCCGAAATCAAATGATTTTCCTGCGCTGGATCTTCTTTGTGCTGCATACTTCGGTGAAAATTCTGACTTGTACAACAAACTTGTAATACAGGAGCAAAAAGTAAGATCAATCGGTGCTGATTCTTATACAACTCGTGATCCTTATCTGATCTCTGTTGAAGCGTCTTTAGTTGATGCTGCTGACTTTGGTTATATCCGTAAAGAAATGGAAAGAGTGTTGGAAGAAGCAAAATCTAAACCAATTGATGGTAAGATCCTTCAGGAGACAAAAATGAATTTCAGAAATTCAGCGATCATGTCAATTGATAATCCAACAGCAATCGCTCAGAACTTAAGTCACTTTACATGGGTGAGTGGTGATCCGGAACAACTTAATTCGTATTTCAGTATGTACGACAAAGTTACTCCGCAGGATATTATGCGTGTCGCGCAGAAATATTTTTTGCCGCAACGATTAACGATCGGTACAATTGCACCAACAGAGAAAGCAACATTCTAATCTTACACACGAATCATCATGAAAAAAATAATTATAGCAGGAATGTTTCTGATCTGCTTCGTTGCTGCAAGAGCACAGGAGATCGTACAACTTCCAATTCCCAAATCGGGAAAAGTTACCCTTCGTTATATGTTCCGAAACGGATCAATATGTGATCCTGCCGGTAAAGAAGGTCTTACAAGTATTACAACAGATATGATCGTTGAAAGCGGCACTTCAAAAATGTCTTCTACCGACATTCGCAAAATGATCTACCCTTGGTCTGCAAGTATGAGCAGTTCAACTGATAAAGAGGTTGCAATCATTTCGTTTCAGGTACCATCACAGTATCTTGACGAATTTTATACAAAAGTGGTACGTGAATTATTACTGCATCCGTCATTCACTAAAAGCGATTTCGATCGTTTACTTTCTAATCAACAGAATTATGTAGAGCAGGTAATCCGTCAATCGTCGGATGAGGAATTGGGAAAAAAATATCTCGAGTCATTCATCTTCCGTGGTACTCCTTATGCTCAGTTGAATGAAGGTAATGTTGCAAGTGTAAAAACACTTACAGTTGAAGATGCAAAAAAGCAATATCAGGCTTACTTTACAAACAGCAATGTGCTCATTGGAATTGCGGGCGATTATCCTCTGTCGTTTGTTACGAAAGTAAAAGCAGACGCCGGACTTTTATCAGTATCAAAACCAAATTTGCCACAGATCAGTATGCCGGCTCAGCCAAAAGGTTTAACGGTTGAAATTGTTTCTAAAAAAAGGGGCATTAGGTTCTGCTGTTTCTGCAGGTTTCCCAATGAACATTACTCGTTCTAATGATGAGTTCGCGCACTTATGGTTGCAAACAGCTGGTTAGGTGAACACAGAAAATCATATTCAAGATTGTATAAAAAATCCGCGAAGAACGTTCAATGAACTATGGTGATTACTCTTACATTGAATGGTATGAGAATGGTGGAGGTAATATGTTGCCGCCATCAGGAACTCCACGTTCTTTAAATTATTTCAGTATCTGGCTGCGTCCGGTGCAAACTGCGAAAGGTTTGAAAGGACAATATAAAGAACTCGATAGTATTAAGATCGGTCATGCACATTATGCGATCAGAATGGCTATCCGTGAAATGGATAATCTGATCAGGAATGGTTTGACAGCAGAAGATTTCGAAGCAACACGTGACTTTCTGAAAAGCTACAGCAAACTTTACATTGAAACGCCTTCAAGAAAATTAGGATATATGATGGATTCTAAATTCTACGGAAGAAAAGACTGGATCAATGAACTCGATGCTCTGCTCGCAAAACTTACACTTGCTGATGTAAATAATGCTATCAAAAAATACTGGCAGGTTCAGAACATGGATATAGTTATTGTTACTGACGAATCAGAAGTAAATAATCTTGCAGAAAGTCTGCGTGCCGGGACAGTTTCTCCGATGTCATATTCCGACAACCTTAAAGCGACTCTTCCTAAAGTGATTCTTGAAGAAGATGATGTAGTAGCGAAATATCCGCTGGAAGTTCGTGAAGTGAAGGTGGTGAAGATTGAAGATACGTTTTGAAGTAAATCTTTTAAAGAAGTCAAAGGTAAAGGGTCAAGGGTCAAGCGGGTTTACGTTGACCCTTGACCCTTTCTTTTTTGTTGTGATAGGGTTAGTGTAAGTTGAAATGCCTTTGAATAATTCACAAATAATTTCTATATTTGAAAAAGCTACATTGCTTCAATCAATTGTCTGAAACGAGAACAGTTTATTTTCCGGGCCTTAATGGAGTAAGAGCAATTGCTGCATTGGTTGTTGTCTTTTCTCATATAACCATAGCCTTGAAAAGTTTGATCTGGATCCTTTTATATTTGGAACACTTGCAAACGGAAAATTAAAGTCACATTGATGTCCGAATTCGGCGTTACAATGTTCTTTGTATTGAGCGGGTTTTGATCACTTACCTTTTGCTCGAAGAAAAAAGCAAAGCTAAGATTCAGATCAGAAAATTTTATATGAGAAGGATCTTACGGATCTGGCCTCTGTATTATATTTATCTCATTGGCGCTTTGGTCACCTTAATAGTAATTGGAATTCCTATCAATGGAACTTCGCTTTTAGAATATATTTTCTTTGCTTCTAATATTCCATTTATTTATGCTCGTCCGATACCGTTGCTTGAACATTACTGGTCACTCGGAGTAGAAGAACAATTCTATTTATTCTGGCCATGGATCGTCGCAAAAGCAAAATCCCTTAAAACAGTGTTGATAGCATTGGTAGTATTTATGCTGGCAGGAAAATTTTATTTTCACATATTTCATCCGGGATCTATTCATGATATGTCGTTCACAATAACTCGTTTTCATTGTATGATGTTCGGAGCTATTGGAGCAATTTTATACAGAGAAGAAAATAGTGTTTTTTTAAGATTGGTTGATAATAAATTAATGCAGTTTATTTCCTGGCTTGTCATTTTCCTGTCGTGTGGAAGTTTTATCAATTTACCAGTTGTAATTAACAATGAAGTTATATCTGTATTTGCTCTGTTTATTATTGTCGGTCAGGCTAACGTTAAAAACAGATTGATCCCACTTGAAAACAGAACCTTTGATTTCTTAGGTAAGATCTCTTACGGAATTTATGTGATTCATCCATTGATGATTTTTTTCGCAGAAAAAATCATAGTTAAATTTTCAAAGTTTGAAGTCATAAACTATTTAACTGTCTACTTAATAATCGTTGCATCAACGATCACGCTCGCTTACGTTTCATACAATTACTTTGAGAAATACTTCCTGAATCTGAAGCACAAATTCGAAGTGGTCAGATCTTCGAATTCTAAAACAATTTCCGCTTAGCATTCCAGACGCTATTAACTATCTACTGTTATAAATTGCCTTTCTCCCACTAAGCTCTGCCTTTATTTTTGGTATCTTCGGACCTTCTATTACGTTTAGGAGTCAGAAGGGCATTGTAAGTCGTTAAATATCAATTAGATGTATTTGCGATTTTTCAAAGTAGAATTCAATTAACTTCGCTGACCAGCGTTCATAGAATCACAACCACCCCGGTTTAAATATGCCTAAATCAAAGCCCTCCTTTAGTAAATATATCCGCTTGTTTTGGATATTGGTTTCTTTGCCTTTCATCTTTGTCATCTTCGTACTTTTTCTCGCTTCAAAAGGTTATATCGGCGAAGAACTTCCAACATTCGAAGATCTGGAAAACCCGAAAAGTAATCTGGCGTCTGAAGTTTTGTCAAACGACATGAATGTTATCGGTAAGTACTACATCCAAAACCGGACGAACGTACATTACTATGATCTTTCACCGAATCTTGTCAATGCATTGAAAGCAACAGAAGATATCCGTTTCGAAAATCACAGCGGAATAGATCTGCGTGGTTTTGATCCGGGTCGTATTCAAAGCAGGTAGCGCCGGCGGAGGAAGTACGTTAACGCAACAGCTTGCGAAAAATCTTTTCACGAAAAACCAAAAAGTAAAATGGATCGTGTTATCCAGAAAATTCAGGAATGGATAATTTCAATTCAATTGGAACGCCGTTATACGAAGGATGAAATTCTTGCAATGTATCTTAACACTGTTGAGTTTAGCAGTAATGCTTTTGGAATTAAATCTGCAACACAAACTTATTTTGGAAAATCACCGGATCAACTGAACATACAGGAATCTGCTGTGCTAGTCGGTATGTTACAGGCTCCAACAAAATTTAATCCTGCCCGTAATCCGAAAAAATTCTCTCGCTAGAAGAAATATCGTTCTCTCACAGATGAATAAATACAATTTCATCAATGATCATCAGTACGATTCAATCAAAGCACTTCCTACGAAACTTAAGTATCAGATGGAAGATCATAACTTCGGACTGGCAACTTATTTCCGTGAAGTACTGCGAACGGAATTATTGGCATGGTGTAAAGAACATATTAATAACGCTACCGGAAACCTTACAATCTCTATACTGATGGATTGAAAATTTATACTACCATCAATTCAAAAATGCAACGCTATGCCGAAGAAGCTATGCGCGAACACATGAAAGAGATCCAGAAAAATTCAATGAGCACTGGAAAGGAAAAGCACAACCATGGGATGAGCATCCGGAAATTATTACTGATGGAATGAAAAAAACAGATCGCTATATTGCTATGAAAGCAGCAAAGGCAAGCGATAAAGAAATCGATAAGGCATTTAAGAAAAAAGTAAAGATGACGATCTTCACCTGGAATGGTGAAGTTGATACAACGCTTTCTCCACTTGACAGTCTGATATATTACAAGAAATTTTTGCAATGTGGTTTTATGTCAATGGATCCTATCAGTGGCGCAGTACGTGCCTGGGTAGGAGGGAATGATTACCGTTATTTCAAATACGATCACGTTAAAGAAGGAAAACGTCAGGTAGGATCAACATTCAAACCATTCCTATATACGCTTGCAATGCAGGAAGGATATTCTCCTTGCTATAAAATTCCAAACGTAAGAGTAACTTTCGATCTGCCTACCGGAGAGCAATGGTCACCTGTTAATTCGAATGCAGAATACGGCGGAATGCTTACGCTGAAAGAAGGTTTAGCAAATTCAGTGAATACTATCTCTGCTTATCTGATGAAACAATTCGGTCCGCAACCGATGATCGATATTGCACGCCGCATGGGAATTACATCTCCTATCGATCCCGTTCCCGCAATTTGTCTTGGTACACCCGACGTTTCTGTTTATGAAATGGTAGGAGCATATTCTACTTTTGCCAATAAAGGTGTATGGACACAACCTGCTTATCTGATGCGGATTGAAGATAAGAACGGAAACGTGCTTCAGGATTTTGTTCCAAGGAAAGTTGAAGCGATCAATGAAGAAACTGCATACTTAATGTTGAACCTGATGCAAGGTGTTGTTCAGTTCGGTACTGGCGCACGTTTACGTGGTCAATATAAATTTTCAAATGCAATTGCAGGAAAAACCGGAACAACTCAAAATCAAAGTGACGGATGGTTCATGGGTATTACTCCGGATCTTGTATCCGGTTGCTGGGTTGGAGCAGAAGATAGGATTGTTCATTTCAGGACAACAGAACTAGGACAAGGAGCACGGACTGCAATGCCTATATGGGCATTATATATGCAAAAAGTGTATGCAGATAAAGAACTCAATTTATCTAAACGTGAATTTACCCCACCTTCAGAAAAATTGAACGTTGAACTAAATTGTGATAAGTATGTTCAGCCGGGATCAAGCGGAGGAGATGCATTTGATAAAGATAATTTCTAATTAAGTAGTACAATGAACAAAGTAGTAGCAAGTGCTGAAGAAGCTATCCGCGACATGCGTGATAATATGACAATCATGGTTGGTGGTTTTGGTCTGTGCGGGATTCCTGAAAAAACAATTGCCGCAATGGTGAAAAAAGGAATTCGCGGATTGACTTGTATCAGTAACAATGCAGGTGTTGATGATTTTGGATTGGGACTATTGTTACAATCAAAGCAGATAAAAAAAATGATCTCTTCTTATGTAGGAGAGAATGCTGAGTTCGAAAGACAAATGCTTTCCGGTGAACTGGAAGTTGATCTTATTCCGCAAGGAACATTGGCAACACGTTGTCTTGCTTCAGGATATGGTATGCCGGCGATTTTTACCGCTGCCGGAGTAGGAACTGAAGTTGCAATCGGTAAAGAAGTCCGCAATTTTAATGGCAAAGATTATCTGATGGAAATGGCATTCGATGCCGACTTTGCAATCGTGAAAGCATGGAAAGGTGATGCTCATGGTAATTTAATTTTTCACGAGACAGCCAGAAATTTTAATCCCCTTATGGCTATGGCAGGCAAGATCACAGTTGCGGAAGTTGAAGAACTTGTTCCGGCAGGTGAACTTGATCCTAATATGATTCATACTCCCGGTATTTATGTGCATCGAATCTTCAAGGGCGAAAATTACGAAAAGCGAATTGAACAGCTTACAGTAAGAAAGAGAAACTAACAGCACCATTTTTTCAAGCGTCAATGAGCGAAACTTCTTTTATTAAGAAAAAAAACCCATTTTCTTATAGTGGCTTTGCAATACTATTGGCTGTTATTTTCTGGTGGGGATTTTTTATTCACTACCGGTCATATCAAGAACAATATATTAAAAATGATGTTGTTTCTTACTACGCCTATTTACCTGCTTATTTTATTCATCACGATATATCACTGGAATTTACCAGAGAGGATCCCAATACATATGGTTCGAAATTCTGGCCCGAGCATACTGAGTCGGGAAAACTTGTTATCAAGACTACAATGGGATTGTGTTATCTCTATGCACCATTCTTTTTTGTAGCAAATGCAATTGCACCATCGCTGGGTTATGTAGCAGATGGGTTCACCCAACCATATCAAACAGCTTTAATGTTCAGTGCGTTGGTGTTTCTCATTCTTGGAATGATCTATCTGAGGAAATTTTTATTGTTATATTTTGATGACCTGACTACCGGTATCACTTTGCTTTGCCTTTATTTCAGCACTAACTGGATGTGGTATACAACCGGACAACCACTCATGTCGCATGGATATTTATTTTCTCTTACTGCAATACTCTTGTATGTAATTGTAAAATGGTACCAAGAAGCTACCTATCTGCGTTCATTTGTAATCGGACTTTTATACGGCTTGATCATTCTTATCCGGCCAACTATGATAATATTTTTAATTCCTTTCGTATTGTATGATTTTCACTCCGGGAATTTTCTTAGAGCAAGATTGAAATTATTTTTAGAACGAAAGTTTCATTTTCTCTTTATGATCCTGATTGCTTTCATGATCGGATTACCGCAACTACTTTATTGGCATAAGATCACCGGGCATTGGTTGTATTTTTCATATAATGGCGAACGTTTTTTCTGGGACAATCCGCATATCTTAGAAGGCTTAATAGGTTTCAGGAAAGGTTGGTTGATCTATTCACCAATTATGATCTTAACGATCATTGGGTTATTTGTTATGAAAGGAAAGGAAAAAGTATTTAAGCATGCAACAATAATTACTTTTCTCATCACTATTTATGTTATCTGGTCATGGTGGTCATGGTGGTACGGGGGTTCATTTGGCCAACGTCCGTTGATAGATTTTTATCCGCTCCTGGCTTTGCCCTTTGCATCTACCATACAAATGCTGAGGCTGAATTTTTCTAAACTTAAAGTTGCTGTTGCTGTAACCGGATTTCTTTTTTATGTCGGAGCAGTACAAAATATTCAATATATGATTGGATTGATACACTATGATTCAAATACTAAAGAATCATACATGAAAAATTTTCTTTCAGTAACTTACCGACCAGGTTGGGTTGAATCGTTACAGCCACCGGATTATGAAGCAGCGAAACTTGGTTTATCCTCATATGGTAAATCCGGAAAAAGGAGAATTGAATTTGATTATAAAAAATACGAAGACAAAACTTTCCCCTTGGATAAAAGTGTTTTTCTTCACAAGGATAATCCATACACACATGCGCTGGATCTTCCATACGACTATCTCAAAACACTTAATATAGACTCAATTTATATTTCTGCAAAAATATTCTGTGTCGAAACTATAAATACAAATCAATTCAGAGGCGTGTTTGCATTCAAAAATGACACAGGCTCAGTTTTTACTGTGGCCCGCGACTTTAGTGAAAATGTTTATCTGAAAGACAAAAGTTGGACAGATATCCAGGTTGGAATAAAATATGTCGATACTCTTTTTAACGTAGCAAACCAAGTCCGAATCTTCGCCAACGACGAAATCCTCCACGACATTTATTTAAAAGATTACACTATTTCTTACACGAAAAAATAATTTAATTTTATAAAATTTCACTTTTCACTTTTCACTTTTCACTTTTCACTTTTCACTTTTCACTTTTCACTTTTCACTTTTCACTTTTCACTTTTCACTTTTCACTTTTCACTTTACTTCATCTTAAACAACCCATACTTCATCAACGTCTTAAAAATCCTAAGTCCATCGATGTTGCGAAGTTTTTTTCCTTCTCCTAAATTTCTGGGAAAATAACGGACCGGAACTTCAGCGATCCAGTTTCTTTGGAATCGTCCGCACTTTAAAATTAGTTCAGCTTCAAATCCAAAACGATTTTCACGCAGATTCAATTTTTCAAAAAGACTTTTGTCAAATAATTTATATCCACATGCAACGTCAGTGATATGGACGTCAATAAAAATTGAAGCGATCAATGTAAAAAGTTTGTTGAAGAAATATCTTTTAAATGATGATTGCGGACGAATGACTCCGGGCATGTACCGTGATCCATTAATGAATGGAACTTCAAGTTCTTTTTTTGCGATTAACATAGAAGGAATATCACGTGGAGATAATTCAAGATCGGAATCCTGGATCAGAAGAACATCACCTGATGATTTGCTTGCTCCTGTTCTTACAGCTGCGCCCTTGCCACTATTAACATCATGACGAAACAGTTTTATAAATTGTCGGTTGGGTGATAGCTCAATATATTCATTGACTCTTTCGTAAGAACCATCCTTCGAACAGTCGTCGACGATAATGATCTCATAACCTTCCAGAAATGCCGGATAATTTACCTTTTGTAATTCGTCTAAGACTTTTGTAACAAGTTCTTGCTCGTTATAAAGGGGGATTATTATGCTTAATTTCATGAAATGTCGGCGCTCGGGCGCAAATATATCCAAAATCAAGGAACCTGTCAGGTTAAAGAGTCCCTATTCGGAATAATTGACTTTATTCTTGTTTTTTCTACAGATAAAATTCGGACTTCATCCGCTTTATATGGGCTAATTTTCAAATTTTATGATAATTTTGACGCGAAATCAATTGACTATGGCACTGGATAAAAATGGCATCGCCAAGCGGATCGCCCGCGAAGTGAAAGATGGATATTATGTGAATCTTGGAATCGGAATTCCGACCCTTGTTGCAAATTATATCCCTCAGGGAATGAATGTCGTTTTGCAATCAGAGAATGGTCTGTTAGGAATGGGCCCGTTTCCTTTTGAAGGTGAAGAAGACCCGGATCTGATTAATGCCGGAAAGCAAACGATCACAACAGTTCCGGGTTCTGCATTTTTTGATTCAGCAATGAGCTTCGGAATGATTCGCGCCGGTAAAGTTGACCTTACAATATTAGGTGCAATGGAAGTGAGTGAAACAGGAGATATTGCAAACTGGAAAATTCCCGGAAAGATGGTCAAAGGTATGGGTGGTGCAATGGATCTCGTCGCTGCTGCGAGAAATATCATCGTTGCTATGCAGCATGTAAATAAAGCCGGCGAATCTAAATTGCTTCCGCAATGTTCCTTGCCACTAACAGGAATTCGTTGTGTTAAAAGAATTGTAACTGAACTTGCTGTTGTAGATGTATTACCTACCGGTGGTTTCAAATTGATAGAAAGAGCTCCGGGAATCAGTACTCAGGAAGTTATTAATGCAACGGCAGGTAAGCTTATCGTTGAAGGCGATATTCCCGAAATGGTCATTAACTAAAAAGTACTTCATACAATTTAAATTTTATAAAAAAGTTTCTTACAACAAAATTTCCAATGGGCGATTCAATCAAAACTCTTAGCGTTATTATTCCTGCTTACAATGAAGGCAAAACAATTCATCGAATCCTGGAACGAGTAATTGCTGTCGATCTCCATGGAATAAAAAAGGAAATTATTATTGTCAACGATTGTTCTAAAGATAATACTTTGGAAGCTGTTCAGAATTTTATTTCATCTCACAACTATACTAACTTACGTCTTGTAAGTCATGAAGTAAACAAAGGCAAAGGTGCTGCTATTCGTACCGGTATACAATCTGCAACCGGTAACTGGGTCATTGTTCAGGATGCCGATCTTGAATACGATCCACAGGAATTTAATATTCTACTTGCGCCGATCTTAAATGGATTTGCAGATGTTGTTTATGGCTCGCGGTTTATGGGCGGCAAACCGCATCGGATATTATTCTTCTGGCATTCTATCGGAAATAAATTCCTGACATTTTTGTCGAATGTTTTTACAAATCTGAATCTGACTGACATGGAAACATGTTATAAAATGTTCCGTGCCGATTATATAAAGCAGATCAATCTGAAAGAAAACCGTTTCGGTTTTGAACCGGAAGTCACAGCTAAAATTTCAAGAATTGAAAATGTGCGTATCTATGAAGTCGGTATTTCATACTACGGACGAACTTACGCTGAAGGAAAAAAAATCGGTTGGAAAGATGGTGTTCGTACACTTTGGTGCATTATGAAATACAATATCTGGGCAAAAAAATAATTTATCGGATATCTTCACAGAAAGCTTCTACCAGTTTCATTTCTTCTTTACCTATGTAATTATTTTCAGTCATCATTTCATAACAACGAATGAGATTGACTAAAATATTTCTTTCTCCGCTTGCAAGATCAAGGTCTTCCAGTTTTTTACAAATTGTTTCATTATTCAGATAGCCGGGGATCTCATCTTCGAAATCTTTGATCAGACTATGATCATTCCGTTCCTGCCAAACCGTTGAATTATGATATAACACCGGCCAGTCGCATGTCCATGCAATTCTTTGTGCAATAAAACTTCGCCAGATATCAGTCATGCGGAATGAACAGTAAGATGGTAAATACAAAAGCGGAAACGCTTCTCTGAACCATGTTGTATTCTGACTATTAAAAGGTGACCAGGCATTTTTTCCCAGAGCAAGCGAGTTATGCTGATCAAATTTTATCGGAAGTTTCAATGTCATTCTGTAAACAGCATCAACATCAGGATTTTCATCAGCCAGACCTTGCTGGATCGGACAACTTACATTTTGAATAATTGACTTAGGTTCATTTTTATTCGGTAAGTGATGCAATGGAAATCCGCGTGGCCAGATATTTTCCTTTGAAAAAAAACTGTACACATTCACCCAACCGGAATTATTAAATACGTCGGCATTCTGAATTCTCTTTCTTTCATTCCAGAAAGTTTCATAGGGGAAATTATCGTCATCAGTTTCAATTATGACGTCATGATTTTTAGCAAGCAGATAACCTAGATTTTTTCTTGCATAATGTTTTTTCGGAAGAATTTTTGCAAGTCTGAACTCCAGCGCTTCCTGATCTTCGATAGACAGAAAACGGCAGCCATCAAGTTCAAATGTTGCCGGAGATTTTGTATCTCCGATAACAATGAAGTCAATGTTATTTGCTTTTGCACCTTGTGCATGTGCTTTCAATACTTCATTTGGGGAAGCAATTGATGTAATGATCAATGCCTTTTTTAGTATACTCATCAGATTGAAATGGAACGAAACGTTATTCTTCGCCAAAAGTAGTAAAGTAATGTTTCAATTGAATTGGTAATTGCTTTTTTTGAAACCCGTGGACTCGGGGCCTGATATTGTATTGGAATTTCTTTCGATGGATATTTCCTCAAAAGATAACGGATCTCTGTCTGATAAAAATGTGCTTTCGATTTCAATTCGTATGCTGTGAATTTTTCAACAATGTTTCTCTGAAACCCCTGATATCCGGAAGTCATATCATGCAATTTTGTTCCTAATAAAAGGTTTGATAAAATAGTACCTGTCTTTGAAAGGCTTTGTCTTTTAGCAGGAGAATCGCCCATTGAACCACCTTCTATGAACCGCGATCCGAACACACATTGCGTACCCTGATCCAGTGAATTCAGGATAATTTCTAATGAAGCCGGATCATGTGATAAACCTGCATCCATTTCAATAATAAATTCAGCATCGGAATTTTTTAATGCTTCTTTATAACCGCGGATATATGCATCAACAACATTTCTGTTTTCAGGAGCCCAGATCGTATGAAAACGTTTATCGTTTTCTGAAAGATGACGACACAATTCAAGAGTCTTGTCTTTAGAAACATTATCAACGATGAGAAAGACAGACCCACTTTTCAACATATCCAGTTCTTTCTGCAATGCGGAAATAAACGGATAAAAATCATGTTCTTCGTTGGCCATCGGTACTACAACAGCCCATTTTTTTGTCGGATTCATAGAAAGAATGAAGGCGACAAGTTAGTAAATTTATAATTGAAAAGAAGAAACCATTCCCGGAATTGCCTCTATTAAACGCTTTGTATATTCTGATTTTGGTGATTTGTATATGATTTCCGGACTGCCGATTTCTTCAATTTTTCCGCCATTCATAACAATCATTCTGTCACTCATAAATTTTACAATTGAAAGGTCATGTGAGATAAAGATGCAGGTAAAATTGAAATCGCGTTTCAGTTCATTGAGTAAATTCAAAACCTGTGCCTGAATTGAAGCATCCAGTGCAGAAACACATTCATCGCAGATTATAAATTCAGGTTGTGTTGCAAGCGCTCTTGCAATGCAAATCCTTTGCCGCTGTCCGCCACTAAATTCATGTGGATAGCGGTTGAAATGACTATCATTCAGATTCACACGATTAAGTAAATCATATACTTTCATTCTTCGGATAGTATCATTCTCAAAAAGACCATGGACTTGCATAGGTTCCATGATCGCTTTTCCAATGGTCATTTTAGGATTCAATGACGAATATGGATCCTGAAATATCATCTGAATATGCTTCCGCATTTTACGAAGTGATTGTCCTTCGAGATTTGCAAAATCTTTATTTTTGAAAATAACCTGACCCGATGTTGGTTCTATCAATCTCAGAATCGTTCGGCCGAGAGTAGTTTTACCACAGCCGGATTCTCCAACTAAACCCAGCGTTTCGCCGGGAAATACATCGAAACTTACGTCATCAACTGCTTTGATATATTCTGTTGTATTTCCGAATAAACCATTTCTAACAGGAAACCATGTACTCAGATTTTTTACCTGCAGAATTGGAGGTTGTGAAAATAATTTTTGACGTTGAATTTCGATTTCATTTTCGCTGACCTCAAGATTTTTTAAAGTGTCATTCACAAAAGTTTTAATTTCAGAAAAACTTCCGTCATTGTTTTCTTTCATAAAATCTGACAAAGTCGGCAAGCGGTATAAGCGTTTGTTCAACGGCGGACGACAAGCTAAAAGCGCTTTTGTATAAGCATGTTTTGGATCACTTAATATTTCGGCAGTAGTTCCACTTTCTACAATTTTTCCTTTGTACATTACAACTATACGATCTGCGATTTCTGAAATCACAGCAAGATCATGAGAGATAAAGATCATGCTCATGTTATATTCCGACTTTAACTGTTGCAACAGTTCCAGAATTTTTTTCTGTACTGTAACATCCAATGCAGTTGTCGGTTCGTCAGCAATCAAAATAGCAGGATCACAACTGATAGCCATGGCAATCATTACTCTTTGCTTTTGCCCGCCTGATAGTTCATGCGGATAAGCATCAAAGATCTTTTCGGCACGTGGCAATTTTACTTTTTCGAAAAGTTGAATAGTCCGCTGCTTTGCTTCTGACCTGGATAAATTTTTATGGATGATGAGTGCTTCAGCAACTTGTTTGCCACAGGAAATTACAGGATTGAGAGAAGTCATTGGCTCCTGAAAGATCATTGAGATCTCATTGCCGCGGAAATTTTCCAACTCTCTCTCAGAAATTTGAAGTAAGTCCACGGCCTGTTTATCTCTACCGAAAAAATCAATTTTCCCGGCTGTGATCGACCCATTATTGGAAAGCAGCCGCATGATTGAAAGTGCAGTAACAGATTTCCCCGATCCGGATTCTCCAACAATGCCAATCGTTTCGCTCCGGTTTATAGAAAAGCCAATATCATTGACAGCGACAACATCTCCTGCTTCAGTGGTGAATTTTGTACTCAGATTCCGGATTTCAAGTAATGGCGAGCTCATCGAATGTAAAAATAAGATAGTCTCGTTAATTATAATTGGTATAGGATTTTATTAATTAACAATTCCTAAAAACATTATCTTTACAGCCTATGCTAAAAGACATTCCGCAATTGATCGTTGAGAACATTGTAGTTGCAGTGGTCCGCGAAGAAGAAGAAGGCGAACAAGTTTGGAACGTGTACATAATCAATCTCTATGATAAAGAAATTGCCAGCGTACTGGTAAGTTCTGTTGGCTATGGTCAGTTTGAAGGAAGAGAAGTAAAAACAAGTGTCCTCAGACATTTAATCGGCGACATTTCTTCGAATGACTATGGAAAGATTGAACCAATTATGGAAAACTTATTTGGTCTCAGCAATGAATTCTGGGTCAGCTTTCATATGAACGGACATATGTACGACAAGAAATATATTTTTCTGCCGGAGACAATTAAAGAAGAATATTTTGTGAATATACCGGTGATTAACCGTGCTGGGGTGATGATCCGATAAAAACCGGGAAAATTTTAACACTGAGGGCACTAAGTTCACAAGAAAGACCACTAAGTATTCCGTGTTCTTATTGTGAACTTAGTGCCCTCAGTGTTTATATTTTTCAGACAAACAAGATCACTAAGTTTATAATTAAATTAAAAGTTCCTTATTCACCAAAGGAAAACTCACTCTCTCCACCTGAGCAATTCGCATAAAGATTTCACATAACGTCCGGACATCCTTTTTACAGTATGTTACAATTCTTTCCAGATCATTTTTTAACCAATAAGTTTCTCTAACCATACTTCCATCAAGATCATCCTTAGGAGTGGTAATATTAAAGACAGCGGCGAGCAAGTCAAGTGAAGTATACGATTTGTAATCACCGAATTTCCAAAGCTCCATTGTATCAAGATGCCTTACTTCCCAGGGCTTTTTTCCTGCTATTTCAAGCATCGATGGAAGTGAGATTCCATGTATGAGCATCCTGCGACTGATATAGGGAAAATCAAATTCCTTTCCATTGTGTGCGCAAAGAACTTTTGTATTCAGATAAAATTTGGAACTGATCAATTCTTTGAAAGAAATTAAAATTGCTTTCTCATCATGCCCATAAAATTCTGTTTCATTATAGACCTGATCGTTGTCGAAGTATCCGCAACAAATGCAGACGATTTTTCCAAACTCTGAATAAATACCTGCACGGTCGTAGAACTCATATGGCATTTTATCCTCCTTAAAGTTCTCGCATTTCTTGTCCCACAATTTTTTCATCCTTGGAGGAACATCAGCATAGTCACCATATTGAGGGACAGTTTCAATATCGATAAATAAAATATTCTGGATAACGGGTAGTGAATTCATCTGACAAAGATAAATTCATCGTAAGGGATTTGAAACCAATATATGATGGAACTTAAAATAGGAATTGTAAATTGGTTTGAAGGTTTGAAAGTTAACAGGTTTGCAGGTTCCGAACCTGAAACCTGCGAACCTGTAAACAATTTTACTCCAACGCTCCATCCAGATAAGCAAAAAGATCATCATAATGATTCCCCACTTTCTGTCCGCGCTTATGGCCTAAGCGTACCATAATGATTTGCTCATCCGGTATCACTGCAATATACTGTCCTAAAATTCCTCTTGCGTAGTATACTTTATGACCCTTGTGATCCATCATCCACCATTGCAGACCATAATAATCTGTAGACGCACCAAACTGATCCTTGATCATGTTTGGAGTGAGCATTTCATTTAAAAATTCTTTAGACACAATTTGTTTTCCTTCCCATCTGCCACTATCTAAAACAAGTTTCCCGACTTTTGCAAAATCTCTTGCGCTTGAATAGAAACAACAATACGATTTCTCTATACCATCATTATGATCGAGCGACCAGTATGCTGGTTGAGTTGCATGGATCGGCTTCCATAATTTTTCCGAAGCGAATTCTGAAATTGATTTTCCTGTAGTCTTGTTGATGATCAACGAAAGTAAAACAGTATTGCAACTCATATATTCGAAAACGGTTCCGGGGTCTTTGATGACTTTTAATTTCAATACCTGATGTTTCAGGTCATCGCCATAATATGCTTCTGTTGTTTTTGAAAATAAACTACTGTACGATTCATCCCAGTTAAGTCCGGAACTCATTTGCAGAAGATGCCGGATCTTCAAGGTTCCATTTCTCCCTTCAGAAAATTCAGGCAAATACTTTCCAACAGAATCGTCAAGTGAAAAATATCCTTCGTCATGGGCAATACCTGTTAGTAATCCAACAATACTTTTTGCAACTGAAAATGAA
Source organism: Bacteroidota bacterium (assembly GCA_016711505.1). Classification (NCBI taxonomy): domain Bacteria; kingdom Pseudomonadati; phylum Bacteroidota; species Bacteroidota bacterium. Next base: position 268,778 of record JADJSV010000018.1, read on the forward strand.
TTACTCAATGTATTTGCTGAAGCATGATCCCAATATTCTTCATGAACAATTGAATCATTTTTAATTACCAGATATGCTACACTCTCATTTGCAGTTAAGGTTGCTTCAGTATTTTCATTCAATTTGGTTTTATTATACGATGTGGATAAGGTCCATGGAATACCGGCACTATCTGTTACCGTTCTTGTGTCAAACAAATTGATATCATCAATATCCGGATAAGTGTAAATAAGTGTTTTATAAATGAAAGTGTAACCGGAGATCCAGATTGCAATCATCGTACTCACCAGGATAATAAAAAATCCCCAGATGATCTTCGCCCAAAAAGGATTGCGCTTTTTTGTTTTGTTCATAGTCGCAAAATACTACTAAAATGATTGAATTTACCTTGAAAGGATTGTAAGTTTTAACATGTTGTTGTGTAATTCCATCGACCATATATTGTTTAAACTTTAAACAAAAAAATACTCAACGACCCTACTAAAAAGAAAGTAAATTTCCCTACTTTCGCAACAATGACAAGGCTAAATAAGTTTCTAAGCGAATCAGGTTTCTGCTCCCGTCGTGAAGCGGATCGGATGATCGAGCAAGGACGTATACGTGTGAATGGAGCTATTCCTGAACTTGGGACTAAAGTTACAAGTGAAGATGAGATCACTGTCGATGGAAAACCATTGAATGCAAAACCGGAACTCGTTTATCTGGCTTTCAATAAACCAGTTGGGATTACGTGCACGACGGATACGCATATAAAAGATAATATTGTCGATTTCTTAAACTACCCTTCGAGAATTTTTCCAATCGGTCGTCTCGATAAACCTTCTGAAGGATTGATCTTTCTTACTAATGATGGTGATATCGTAAACAAAATTCTTCGCGCTGGAAATAATCATGAGAAGGAATATATCGTTACTGTCGATAGACCGATCTCTGCTGATTTTATCAGGCTGATGTCAGAAGGAATTCCAATCCTTGATACAGTAACGAAAAAATGTTTTGTGAAAATGGAAAGCAAATTTGTTTTCCGGATCATACTTACTCAGGGTCTGAACAGACAGATCCGGAGAATGTGTGAAGCACTGAATTACGAAGTGACAAAACTAAAACGCATCCGGATAATGAACGTTTCTCTTGATGGAATAAAAACAGGGGAGTGGCGGTATCTTACTGCTGAAGAAATGGAAACGATCAATACAATGGTTGCGACTTCTAGTAAGACGGAAGAGGCGTCGCTTTTCGGAATGGATGATTAGAAAAAATTGTTTTTAACACTAAGTATTAAAATTCAGCACAAGTGCACAAGTGATGCTACTAACATAAGTGTTCTTGTGACGAATTTTAGTGAACTTAGTGTTTTATTTTAATCCCATTTGAAAAAGTAATCCAATATTTTTTCTGAGTTTCAATTTCACTTCTTCAATATCAACTTTTCTTCCCAACTCTTTTTCCATCGATGTCACCTGCTTATCCGTAATCCCGCAGGGAATAATGTAGTTGAAATAATTCAAATCAGTATTTACATTGAATGCAAAACCATGCATTGTTACCCATCTTGAACAACGGACACCAAGAGCACAGATCTTTCTCGCGCGGATTTTATCTTCCGGATCAAGCCATACACCTGTCAATCCTGCAATTCTGCCGGCTTCAATTCCGTAATCTTTCAGAGTGAGAATTACTGCTTCTTCTAAAAATCTTAAATACTTATGAATGTCGGTGAAGAAAAAATCAAGATCTAAAATCGGATAACCTACAATTTGTCCCGGACCGTGATAGGTAATATCGCCACCACGATTGTTTTTGTAAAATGTTGCCTGTACAGATGGAAGATCATTTTCTTTGATGACCAGATTTGCTTCATCACCACTTCTTCCAAGTGTGAAAACATGCGGATGCTCACAGAAAAGCAAATAATGTTTTGGAGATTCCTGTTCTTCAACAGGAAGTTTTCTGTTGTTTACTTTTCTGTCAATAACTTCCTGAAACAACTTCTCCTGATAATCCCACGCTTCCTTGTAATCTATTAAACCAAGATCACGGAAAATGACAGCGCGATTTTGCTGATCTTCCGTGATCGTAGTTAATGAATTTAAAATTTCACTCATTATATTTTCGACAATTCACCTTTCAGGTGATTGATGATGTTTACTTCCGTTGCATCAATTTGTTTTTCTCAGCAAGCAAAACAGAAACCCAGTCAGTAAGATGAATCAGATAGATACTTCTTTCAACCTGCGATTTTCCTTTTGAATAACACTCACGCACATTCGCGTATTTTGAAAAAACATTTTGCTGATCTCTATTCTTGATTGTGTTCTTGCATAATCATTGTCACTGCGAAGAATGATAACAGCAAGGTCTTCGTGCTTTTCAGTCCAGCCGACAAGTTCGTTGTGATTCATCTCCGGCAAAACATGATGCCAGCAAAGCATTTTCGAATTCTCATTGATCTGCTGACGGAAACGTGTTGCAACACCGTTATATCCATCTACTGCATAGATGACAGGAATTTTATTCATGAAAAATTCTGTAAGCGAATTCGCTTCTTTCAGAATAGCTGATTTTTCATTTTCTATTAATTCAATTGAAGTCTTTAATTCATCGATGATATGCTTTCCTGCAAAACCTCCTGCAACAAAAACGTAGAACAACTGCGTCAGTGAATATCCAAGACATGCACGTGGCGGTAATCCACCGGGAATCATAATGTGGTCCAGATTTTTGCTTTTGCAATCTCGGCAACTTTTCCACCTGAAGTGATGCAAACAATTTTGGCATTTTTCTGCATTGCCAGTTCCATTGCCTGCAACGTTTCTTCCGTATTTCCGGAATAGGAGCAAACGATCACTAACGTCTCATCATTTACAAATGCCGGTACGAAATAATCTTTATTGACAGTAATAGGAACTTTGCATTCATTGAAAACTATTTCAGCAACGATCGTTCCGCCAATACCTGACCCGCCAAGACCTGTGATCAGAATATTCCGGATCTCTTTTGCAGGCTTTGTCATTGAAAATTTCTCACCAATTCCAATCGCCTCTTTAAGCTGCCCCGGAAACTGGTCTACCAGTGATTTCATATCGCTCATATTGTTCTTTTATTTATTTGTAAAAATACACTTTTGAATTTGACCTTCGAAATTTTGAACCTGAAATCATGAAAAAACTCAGGAAACAGGCATTCGTACGGTAAATTTGTTTCATGGTTCATTAAATATTGAAAATAATGCCATATCCCCATGTTCTCAGATGTATCACATTCGAAAAAAATCCAAATCAACCATAATCCCAGATGCACATTTCGAATAAACCAGATCAGCCATGTTCCTAGATGCACATTTCGAATAAACCAATCCGCTATGATCCCAGAGGATCAAATATCGTAGAAAACGGCATTGCCGTTCGAATCGATCCCGGAGGATCGTATATGATTTGGAACGACAATGGATTTTGTTAAAATCGACATTTCCATTGCATTGATTTATATGACCCCGCTGGGGTCATGGTGTTTCGCATTTTTATTTTTCTACCGATATGTGATCCCTCTGGGATCATGAGTGATTTGATTTTCTATCAAGACATGAAGGATCTCTGCGGATTTTCTGCGCATTCTGCGCAACTCTGCGGGAAAGAATTCTGGTAGTAATTACTCCTCAGACTTTCAAATACTTCAACCGAAATTTTATCTTTGCACCACGAAATACACAATTTATGGAATTGAATGAACAGGAATTGATCCGCCGCCAGAAACTGGAGGAATTGCAACAACACAATATCAACCCGTATCCGGCTGAACTATGGCCGATAACACATACTTCCAAGGAAATGCTTGAAGGCTTCGGTACAAATCCAGATGCCTACAGAGAAGTTTCTTTCGCAGGAAGAGTGATGAGCATTCGCGATATGGGCAAAGCTGCCTTCGGAGTTTTGCAAGACAGCATTGGCCGGATCCAGATCTATGTGAAACGTGATGATATTTGTCCGGGCGATGATAAATCGGATTACGATTTTCTTTTTAAGAAAATGCTCGACATGGGCGATATCATTGGTGTGAAAGGATATGTGTTCGTTACAAAAATGGGCGAGACAAGTATTCATGTTCAGAGTTTCAAACTTCTGAGCAAAGCGCTTCGTCCGCTTCCTGTTGTGAAGAAAGATGCTGATGGAAATATTCATGATGCATTCAGCGATCCTGAAATGAGATATCGTCAGCGGTATGTCGATCTTATCGTGAATCCTCAGGTTCGTGAAGCATTTCTAAAACGTTCGAAGCTTACTAATTCTATGCGTGCTTTCCTGAATGAGAAAGGCTACATGGAAGTTGAAACTCCGATTCTTCAGCCGCTTTATGGGGGTGCTGCTGCGCGTCCGTTCAAGACGCATCACAATACTTTAGATATGACTTTATATCTAAGGATTGCAAATGAATTATATCTGAAACGACTGATCGTTGGCGGATTCGATGGCGTATATGAATTTGCAAAAGATTTCCGCAACGAAGGAATGAGTCGTTTTCATAATCCGGAATTTACGCAGGTAGAATTGTATGTTGCATACAAAGATTACGAATGGATGATGAACTTAGTTGAAGAAATGGTCGAGCGTGTTGCTATCGATACCAATGGCACAACAGAGATTCAGGTTGGTGAACATATCATCAGTTTCAAACGTCCATGGAAACGATTTACAATGTATGAAGCGATTGCACATTTTACAGGAATCGATATTACTGAGATGGACGAAATTGCTCTTGCTACTACAGCGAAGGGTCTTGGTATTCATGTCGACAATACAATGGGCCGCGGAAAAATGATCGATGAAATTTTCGGTGAGCATTGCGAAGGAAAATTAATTCAACCGACATTCATAACGGATTATCCTGTGGAAATGTCGCCGCTTGCAAAAAAGCATCGTTCAAAACCCGGACTGGTAGAGCGTTTCGAAGCTATCTGTAATGGCAAAGAAATTTGCAATGCCTTTTCTGAATTAAATGATCCTATCGATCAACGTATGCGTTTCGAAGAGCAAAATGAATTAGGAAAACGTGGTGATGAAGAAGCAATGCAACTCGATGAAGATTTTCTCCGTGCACTGGAATTCGGTATGCCACCGACAGCTGGATTGGGAATTGGAATCGATCGTTTAGCTATGGTGATGACGAATTCTGCTTCAATTCAGGATGTGTTGTTTTTCCCGCAGATGAGACCGGAGCGTGTGGAGCAGGATTGATTTGACTATAGACTTACTTTTAAACTTACTCTTAAACTAAATTTACACTTAATGTAACTTTAGTCACAGTCAGTTAAGAATATAAACAGTAATTTTGCAGTATAAATCAAAGCCATCCTGTTATCTAAAGATAATAGGAGTAGACACTTTAAAATAACACGGGACAGCGTCCCTAGCCTCTCATGAAAAAACTAGCTATCTTATTCCTCATTGCATTTGTTCAATTCGCTTGCGGACAAAACACTGCAACAACAATTACTCCTGAAAATTTCAAAAAGGAAATTGAAGATTCAACAGTTGTTGTTCTTGATGTAAGGACTCCTGTAGAATATTCAGAAGGCCATATTGCAAATTCGGTTAACATCGATTATAACGCTGATGATTTTGCCTCACGTCTCGATGGTCTTGACAAAAACAAAAAGTATGAAGTGTATTGCCGTAGTGGAAAACGCGCAGTGCAGCCGCTTCAAAATTAATGGAAGAAAAAGGATTTAAGAATGTTCATGATCTGCAAGGCGGGATTCTTAAATGGGAATCGATGGGGTACCCTACAGTAAAATAAAACACAAGAACACTAAGTTCACAATAAGAGCACGGAATTATTCTGTGAAACAAAATCCGTGCTCTTATTGTGAACTTAGTGTTCTTGTGTTTACCCCTTTCCTTTTACACGGAAATTAATTTGGAATTATCCAACACCTTCTCCCCATCATACTTATAAGCCACCATCGGCCCTTCCTTAGCAACAGAATAATCCAAACAACAAATATTATTTCTTAAAATTTTCGGTTTTCCTTCGAGTGCATAATGTCCGAAGAAGACAGGTTTGTATTCTTCTTTATATCTGCTCGCACTTAATTGTTCTCCACCTATCACAGCATCATCCTTTAGTCCCGGTAATGGATCAATACATAATTCCTTAAAAGTAGAATGATGAGCATCCACCCACCATTTCACACGAATGGAAGTATGATCCCCATATTTATCTGAAAACCGTTCTGACAATGGAAGCACAAGATCTTTTCCTTTCAATGTAATTTCAAATGCATTAAATGCTGGTAAATCCTCATTTGTAGAATCAGTGATCAATTGATGATCCAGTTTATGTGCAGTTAAACTTTTAAAAAAATTTATCTGCTCTTCATCCCAGCAAGCATGTACAACACGGAAATTTTCATTTTCGAAAAATAATGGAAGAGTCTTGAACCAGTTGATAGTTTCATCATAACCATCCTGATCATGTTCAAATTGCTTTATTGTTTTATAATGCTGAAGAATATTTTTAATGGTATGCTTTCTTAAATATCCGCCTTTTTCTTTTTTGGTATGAAAACAGATTGCATGGTATTCATGATTTCCCATCAATGCAATTGCATTTTTACTCTCCACCATGTTGCGCACGATCTCCAGGGTTTCGGGAATCTTCGGACCACGATTGATATAATCACCTACAAAAATTACTTTCCGCTCTGAATGAGAAAATTCCTTTTTCTTCTTTGAATAACCCAGTTTCTTAAGTAACTCTTCCAGTTTATCTGCGTGGCCATGAATATCGCCTATGATGTCGTACATGTTTCTTTGTTGTAATTTGTAATTCGATTGTTTGGTAAATGTAAGTGTATTTTGAGACTAAACGAATGGCAACGTATTATTAAATTAAGTTTGGCGATTTATGAATTGGAAAATTTGAGCTCTCAAATTTTATAATGATGTTAGAAATGTTTTGCAATGTTGAAACAGATCGACCATATCACAGGTCGCCCCTACGGGGCTATTAAACGCGGGTGTATTGTTTTTTCTATAAACAGGTCGCCCCTCTGGGGCTAACTGTTCTACTAAAATGACAAATGTAATCAGGATGAATTATCTGGAAATACTGTCGCATCCTTCTTCTTGCTGCAAGCCCCGTCAGGGGCGACCTGTTTGTAGCCCGAAACATACCCATAACGAATTAGCCCCGTAGGGGCGACCTGTGATTTAATGTAATCTGAAATCATAGGAAGAATGATTTTTCTAGAATGTAAAATTGGCATTTAATAATAGGAAAGAATCAATCATATCACAGGTCGCCCCTACGGGGCTATTGAACGTGGGTCTCTTGTTTTTCTACAAACAGGTTGCCCCTCTGGGGCTATCAGTAATTTTCTTTTGTGATCTTTTGCTTTGAACTTATTTTTTATTTAAAAAATTAACCACATGGTATCAGACATAAAATTTTTAATCTGTTAGCTCATTAATAAACGCAAATACCTCAACATAACGAATTAGCCCCGTCAGGGGCGACCTGTTTGTAGAACGAAACATACCCATAACGTATTAGCCCCGTAGGGGCGACCTGTGAATTGATGGATTGTTTAATTGGAATACATTGCCAAAATCGAAATAATAGAAGTACCACCAAAAATTAAATTCAAAAATTTGTAATTACAGATTGAAAAGGAATGTGAAAAGTGCAAATTCTTATGAAAACGATTTATTTCTTTTTTCTTTTAATTTTTAACTTCCTTAAACAAACGCCTGCAATTCATACAACTGCTTATATACCCCCGCTTTCTCCAACAACTGCAAATGCGTACCGCGTTCAATGATCTCACCTTGCTGCATCACAATGATCTCGTCAGCATGTTTGATCGTCGAAAGTCTATGCGCAACAACAAGCGTCGTTCTGTTCTTCATCAGATTCGTGATGGCATCCTGAACTAAACGTTCGCTTTCTGTATCAAGCGCAGATGTTGCTTCATCTAAAATAAGTATCGGCGGATTTTTCAGAATGGCGCGTGCTATACTGATGCGCTGACGTTGTCCACCGCTCAATCTTCCGCCGCGGTCACCGACATTCGTCTGATAACCTTCTGTCATCTGCATAATGAAATCGTGTGCATTTGCGATCTTCGCTGCATTCTCAACATCAGCAACACTGATGTTGTCAAGACCGAATGCAATGTTGTTGAAAATTGTATCGTTGAATAAAATACTTTCCTGATTCACAATTCCCATGTTACCGCGAAGATCATTCAGTTTGTAGCTGTTGATGTTTTCACCATCGATGAGAATTTCACCATGCTCCAGATCATAGAATCGCGGAAGCAGATCGACAAGCGTTGTCTTTCCGGAACCTGATTGTCCTACGAGTGCAATCGTTTTTCCTTTTTCGATTTTGAGATCGATGTTTTTCAGAACCCATCCTGATCCGCCTTTGTGATAAGCGAATGAAACATTTCTGTATTCAATTGCATGATTGAAATCTGCAAGTTGGATAGCATGTTCTTTATCAGCTATCGTAATTTCTGCATCCAGAATTTTATTGATACGTTCAACACTTGCCAGTCCGCGCTGAACATTTGAATACGCTTCACTGAACGATTTCGCAGGCGGGATCAATTGCGAGAAGATCACAATGAAATAAATGAACACACTCGGTTCAAGATTTACCGCCTGATCCAGTACGAGTTTGCCACCGAAGAAGATCACGATCACCATTACAACAGCGCCAAGAAATTCACTCAACGGTGAAGTAAGATCCCGTTTGCGATAGAGACGGATCATCAGTCTTCTGTATTCGTCATTCAGCTTGTAGAATTTTTTCTGAAAGAATGATTCTGCTGTGAAAGCTTTTACTATGCGCAGACCAGAAAGCGTTTCTTCAATTGCAGAAAGTAAAACTCCCATCTTCGCCTGACTTTTTGAAGAAGTTCGTCTAAGACTTTTTCCGATTTGTCCAATGAGTAAACCAGCTATTGGTAACAGGATGAATACAAACAGGGATAACTGCGGACTTATGATCACCATCGTTGCCAGATAAAGTGCAACAGTAAATGGTTCGCGGAAGATCACTTCCAGTGATTGCATGATACTCCATTCGATCTCCTGCACATCACTGGTCATGCGCGACATGAGATCACCTTTTTTTTCTTCGGAGAAATAGGTAAGAGGAAGAAATAAAACTTTGTTGTACATTTTATTTCTGAGATCACGCACAACACCATTACGGATCGGCGAAATAAAATACATAGCGAGATAACGGAAAAGATTTTTCAGGAAAAACAAAATAATGATAAGCACACAGATATAAGTAAGCGCCGGAATTTTTCCGTTTTCTATAATGTACTGACTTAAATAGTAATTGAAATTGGCAAGTGCAGCATTAACAGAAAATGTCCACTCCACTTTAGCATAGACTTGTTCCTTTCCGAAGAGCACATTCATAAAAGGAATGACCATCGTCAGTGAAAAAAGCGAGAACACCACCGAAAGCATATTGAAGAATATGTTCAAAAGGCAAAACCTTTATACGACTTCACATAGCGCAGCAGGCGCAGGTAGTTTTTCATTGGGGGCAAAGATATTCTTTTATTCTTTTACTATCCTCAAAGTTTGCTCCTGATTTGAACCTGTTTTTAACGTATAAATTCCACTGGCAATGTTCTCAAGATTGATGGTCGTATTTTCAGTTACTAATTCACCACTTAAAACTGCTTTAGATGTAATATCATAAATTGTATAGGTCTCGCCAACAAGTCTGCTGCTGATTTTCAATTCGACAAAGTTCATTGCAGGGTTTGGATAAGCAACTATTATATCAATAGCATTTTCTACAACAGAAGTTTGAACAGGAGATTGATATACCGCACAGAAATGGTTTGAAGCAGTAGCGTTTAAAATTAATGTTCCCGATGTCGGATCCATATCGGTGTTATCTGAAATTAATCCTGTCGTTGCGAAAGAATTATTCGGAAAGCTATGAATAGAATTAAATCTACCAAAACCATCAATTGTAAAACCACTTTGTGTGATACCGGTTGAATTGAGTTTTATATAGAACGGACTGAACGAAGAAGATGCTGATAAAATTGTACTGTTACCAAAATCAATTGTTCCTGCCAGATTCCCGACAGCAGCAATATCGGCTCCATAGAAGTCAAGACTGAAATTCCCAAACGAACATTCACCTTCATACGTTTGTACCCAGATGAAATTTAGGAACCGGTCATATTTAGCTATAAAACCATCCTGAAACATTGCCGAGGAAGACGTTCTGAATACCACATTTGAGCCCGGATCAAAATCAACCATACCGCCATATGTTCCTGCAACATAAATTTCTCCGGTTGATTTATCAGTCAACAATGACTGCGGATTAACACGTGCACCGGCAGGGAAATCTCCAATGGTCATTTCGCTACTTCTGCTACCGGCATTATCGAATGCAGTTAAGGTTAGTTTGTAATATCCAACTGTTGCCATAAACACATTACCGCCGATATCGCTTTCAAGACTATTGTTTAGAATGCAATAGGATGTTGTGTTGGAAATATTGTTATTCCAGACATAGTTTCCGTTATTATCATAGCAGATTACATTCCCATTTCCACCGATGTTGTAATGAACTGCAACTCCCGGATCAACATCAATAGTTCCGTTGGGATTAGCGGCGATCACAATATTATCGTTTGGAAGAATGGTCATTGCCTGCGCAACGATATCGCTTGTGGTCGGATCACCAATGCTGAACGCCCATTGGTATGATCCCGATGGATCATATTTAGCTACGAAATAATCAGTGTAAGTAGGGAAATGGCTTCGCAAAGTATCAACACCTGCATCAGAGAAATCGAAATCGATCAGTCCGGTAAAATTTCCAACAACAACAATTTCATTTGCCGAATTCACTTTCAGTCCGACGAATTCGAACAGACCAATTTGTGAGTTGTTCTGAAAGTAATGGATCCAGATCAAATTGCCTGAAGAATCAGTTTTTGAAATGTAGTAATTGTAAGTCGCTGTACTGAATGAAGTATCTGCCGGATCAGCACCCGGATCCATATCAGCATTTCCCAAAAGTATTCCTGTTACGATAAGATTCCCCGAGTGATCAGTCGTTGAGTTGTAAATTGTGTTATACGTTTGCACAGCTCCGACAGGAATGTATGCCCATTGACAAGAAGGTTGGGCGAAAACGATTGAGTTTATTAAAAGTACTGCAAGGGTCAGGAGCTTTTTCATGATAAAAAGGGTTTGGTTTTAAATCAAATATAATAATTTGTCTGAATATACTCCCGCCTCGCCTTTAAGAATGAAATTAAAGTAAAAACGAGCCAATTCCATCACAAATTCAGGTTCTTAAATCCAGCCCGTTGTTGAATTATAATTTTTGCCATCACAATCCGTTTCCTAAATTTGTTGAAATAACAAACGATTGCCCAATCACTCAACGAATACCACACCTAAAACACTTTAATCCAAAAAATCCCCAATGAAAAAACTCCTCTCCATATTTCTTTTTACTTTCTTCATAGCAAATGCGAACGCCCAATTCTACTTCGGCCCCCAAGCCGGCATAGGAGTAGCCACCTTAAACGAAACCGAATTCAACGTCAACAGTAAGTTCGCGTATCACGGCGGATTGATGTTCAACATACCATTTACGCATCATTTGTCTGTGATGACAGGCGCTTTGTATTCATCGAAAGGCTTCAAGTATGATTATGTAACCGCTACACGCTCGACAGTACAAAATGGACAAGCAGTTGATTCGGTTTTGATTGATGTTGGGATCAAAGGTGATGCAACACTCGGTTATCTCGACATTCCAATCATGCTTACTCTTTACTTCGGCGACCAGGGCGGCTTCTTCATTCAGGCCGGACCACAATATTCGTATTTGCTTACAAGCACAGCAACTCTTACCACTTCCACAACCTATAGTGTCGTAAGCGGAACCTCAACACCTCCCGCACCCGCTCAGACTGAAACCAACCTTGAATTCAACAAATCGGATCTTGCATTGGTAGGCGGTATTGGTTACAAGCTTCCATCATTCCTTCTCGTGTATGCACGAGCGACTACCGGCTTTATGAAAGTGATCGATGATAAATTTGCTTCGGATGAGAATGCGGGGAAGAATTTTGTGATTGAGGTGGGGGTGGGGTTGACGTTGGGTGGGAAGTGAAAAACGTAGGCATATTTCTTTAATTATTTTCCCAATGAAGAGTGTTAAAAAGGAATATGTCAGAGATAAACGATCTCCTAAACCCTTAAATAGATCTGTATCAAAAGTCATGAGCTCTAATAAAGCCATGAACACCAAACCTGAACTTAAATTAAGAAGAGCAATTTGGAATAAAGGGTTGCGTGGTTATAGGTTGCATTGGAAAGTTTTACCAGGTAGTCCTGACATTGCATTTAGTAAACAGAAAGTTGCAATTTTTGTAAACGGTTGTTTTTGGCATAGATGCCCAATTTGTAATTTGACTTTACCTAAAACTAATTCAATTTTTTGGAAAGATAAGTTTAATAGAAATGTTGAAAGAGATAAACGGAAATCTAAAGAATTAAAAAAGGCTGGTTGGATTTCGATAGTTATTTGGGAATGTCAAGTAAAATCAAATTTGGAGAATTGCGTCTATAAAATTCAAAAAATAGTCTCAAAAAATTTGCGTTGACTAAATTATAATTAATTATATTACCTGTGAACACATGGATTGTTTTACAGCCTTACGTAAATTCTCCGCATATATTGTTAGTAAAATTCATTCCATGTTAATTACTTTTACACTTGACTATTTATATTTGACAAATATTGTCAAGTAGAAAAATGAAAACTGTTGGGGAAATAATAAGAACGACTAGAGAGTCGCAAGGTTTACTCCTAAGACATGTGGCTGCGCACCTTGATATCGATCAAGCAATATTAAGTAAGATTGAAAGAAGTGAAAGAAAGCCAACAAGGGACAATATTATTAAACTCGCTAAAATATTAAATCTTAATAAAGAAGAGTTGCTTATTCAATTTATGAGTGACAAAATTGCTTTTGAAATTGCTTACGAGGATTGTGCAAAAAAAGTTTTAAAAGTAGCGGAAAAAAAAGTAAAGTATTTAAGATCAATAAATCATGGAAGATAAATTAAAAGTGGTTGAATTATTTGCAGGTGTTGGCGGATTCAGACTTGGATTAGAAGGATGGAAAGGAAAGTCTGCATCTTCGGGATACAAAAAGTCCATTAAATCAAATTATGAAGTTGTATGGAGTAATCAATGGGAGCCTTCTACAAAAACTCAGCATGCATCACTTGTATATGAAAATCGTTGGGGAAAGAAGGGTCATTTTAATGAGGATATTTCTGCTGTAGATGTAACGAAAATCCCAAATCATGATTTGTTGGTTGGAGGTTTTCCTTGCCAAGATTATTCTGTTGCTACTTCGTTAAAAAACTCTAAGGGGTTAATTGGAAAAAAAGGTGTTTTGTGGTGGTCAATTCATAAAATACTTAGTGAGAAAAAGCAAAAGCCAAAATATCTTTTTCTTGAAAATGTGGATCGTCTATTGATTTCACCGTCAGGACAAAGAGGAAGAGATTTTGCTATTATACTTCAAAGCTTGAATGAGTTAGGTTATATTGTTGAATGGAGGGTTGTTAATGCTGCAGAATATGGAATGCCACAAAGGAGAAGAAGAGTTTTTATTCTAGCATATAAAAAAGGATCATCCATATATAGTGAAATTAAGAAAGCAAAACCAATTGAATGGATACTTGAACAGGGTACCATTGCAAAAGCTTTCCCTGTAGAAAGTGAGACAATAAATTTCCCTATAGAATTTAAACTTGAAGGAGATATTGTCGACATTTCTGCAAATTTTAATAAGAAGGGAATTTCAGGTTATTTTGAAAATACTGGAATTATGATCAATGGAGAAGTTACAACAATTAAGACGAGGCCCAATCATGAAGGTAATTTTATTGTTTTAAAAGATGTACTTCAAAATGGAGAAGTTACAGAGGAGTTTTATATCGATAAAAAGATCTTGATAAATGGAACTATTTGAAAGGATCTAAAAAGAAATGAGGAAGAATGCCCAAGGATTTGAATATCATTATAGCGAAGGAGGGATGATATTTCCTGATCCAATTGATAAACCATCAAGAACAATTATTACTGGCGAAGGTGGGCCATCTCCTTCAAGATTTAAGCATGTGATTCAAGCTAACGGAAGACTAAGGCGATTATCGCCAGTTGAGCTGGAAAGACTAAATATGTTTCCTGATGAACACACGAAAATGGATGGTATTACGGATACGAAACGTGCGTTTTTTATGGGGAATGCTTTGGTTGTTGGTGTTATTGAGAGGATTGGTCTTGAATTGAATAGAAAAATTAAAAAAACTAGTACAAAGTGAAATTTAATTTCATACTTTTCTTAAATAAAAATAGTTTTAGAAAAGGGATAGTATGATAAAGTATGATAGAGGTAATAAAAAGTCGATTATTGATTATGCTAAAAAATTAAAAAATAAAACTTTAAAGGAAGTATGGACAAGATTTAATAAATAAGAATTATTCAAATAAAGGCTCTTTCGGTCAATTGCTTGAAGAATTTTATTTTGAATACAAGCCCAATTCGGTTGCAGAAGCTGATTTTGCAGAAGTTGGGTTAGAGCTAAAGGCGTCTCCATTAAAATTATTATCGAATTCTGAATATCGTTCAAAGGAACGATTAGTATTGAATATTATTTCATACTTAGATGTTGCAAAGAGGTTTTGAAACAAGTTCATTTTGGAAGAAAAATGCTAATCTACTTCTGATATTTTACTTATACGAACAAAATAAAGACCTTTTTAGAATTTGAAATTAAATTAATTGAAGAATGGAGTTTTAATGAAACAGATCTTGAAATCATTAAGAAGGATTGGGAGCTAATAAGAAAAAATTATTGAAGGGAAAGCCCACGAACTCTCAGAAGGTGATACGTTTTATTTGGGAGCATGTACTAAAGGGAGCAAAGGTGGTAATCCAAGACCACAGCATAATAGTTCTATTTTAGCGAAGCAGAGAGCTTATTCTTTAAAACAGGGTTACGTTAATCATATTATTGCTACATTGCAAATGAACCCATAGAAATTTATGGGAAATTAATATCATCTAAATCACAGGTTGAAAAGAAGACAATTGTTGAAATTGTACAGGATAAATTTAAAATCTACTATACTAAATCGGTTAGTCAAATTGAAGTTGAATTGGGCTTGACTTTAAATAAAGTGCGAAAAATTACTATGCAAATTTGGTTAAAGCTATATTAGGCGTTGAGTTAAAACAAGAAGTTGAAGAGTTTAAAAAATCGGATGTTACAATTAAGACCGTTAGAATCGAGAAGAATAATTTGCCACGAGAAAGTGTTTCATTTCCAAGTTTCTGAATATGAAAAATTAATTTTGGAAGATTGGGACGAATCAGAATTCAAAGATTGTTTGGAAAAAAAATTCCTGTTTGTTTTTTTTAAAATAGTGGATAAAGAGTATGTCCTTAATAAAGTAAAATTTTGGAATATGCCACAATCTGATATAAGTGATGTTAAAAGGGTTTGGACGCGAACAAGAGAAATTGTCCAAAATGGGGATATAGTTTCTAAATTAATTGTAAAAGATTCAGGCAGAATATTCGCTCTACAAATTTCCTGGGAAAAGGAAAGCCATATCGCACATGTAAGGCCTCATGCAAAAAATTCATTAGAAACATATTCATTACCAGTACAAGATAATGTAACCGGCTCATTTGAATATACTAAACATTGTTTTTGGTTGAATAATTTTTATATTCGAGATGAAATTTATTTAAAATAGCTATTATAAACCTCGAAATCATTATTTTCTAAGGAGTGAAAATTTAATTTAAGTATGAATTTCTAATGCTTGGAACCTAATTGCGATTAATTTGTGTAAAGTTGCATTTAGATTTCTTTAAAAATTGGAATTATATATATCTTAAAATGTCAAACAAAAATACTACTAAATTCTATTCTCAAAATTATAATCCGAGAAATAAAAGATCGGTTCTTGCTTTTGCTTTTAAGTTGAGAAATTCTACTTTACGAGGTGCTTGCAAGAAAGTGAAAGCAAAAATAAACATAGGAAATAAAGGTGGGTTCGGTACTGCTTTAGAAAAATATTATTTTGAGTATAAACCTAATTCAAATCCAGCACCGGATTTTCCCGAAATTGGTTTAGAGCTAAAATCTTCACCTTTGAAAAAATCTAAACAAAATCGATTTTTGGCGAAGGAGCGTATCGTTCTAAATATGATTAATTATAAAAAATTAATCAATGAAAAATTTTCATCATGTACTGTGATTAAAAAGAATAAAGATCTATTATTTATATTTTATCTTTATGAGAAGGGCAAAAATATTTGGGATTACAAAATTTTAGTTGTTGAAAATTGGAAAATTCCTGAGATTGATTTGCAAATTATAAAAAAGGATTGGAATGAAATTAAATTAAAGGTGAAGCAAGGCAAAGCTCATGAAATATCAGAAGGGGACACTTTCTATCTTGGTGCCTGTACAAAATCGGCAACAGGAAATGATTTCACCGTACAGCCGAAGAGCAAAATTAAAGCTAAACCTCGAGCTTTCTCTTTTAAGCAAGGTTATATTAATCATATTCTTGCAACCATTCAAAAAAAGTCAGGAGATAATTATGGTAAATTAATACAAAGAAAGGAAATTGCAAAAAAATCGTCTGTCGAAGAAATTGTATCTAAAAAGTTTAAAAAGTATATAGGTATGACAATTTCGCAAATTGAAAAGAACTTGGGAATCAAATTGAATAGGTCAGCAAAAAATTATTATTCAAGTTTAACAAAATCTATTCTTGGAATAGAAATAAAAAAGGAAATTGAAGAGTTTGAAAAAGCAAACATTAAAATTAAGGTTGTAAGAATTAAAGAGAACAATTTACCAAACGAAGACATGTCTTTCCCGTACTTTAAATTTCGAGATTTATTAAACGAAAGTTGGGCGGAATCTTCATTTAAAAGTGTTTTGGAGCAGAAGTATTTAATTGTTTTTTTTAGAAAAGTGGGGAACAAATTTATTTTTGAGAAAGTAAAATTTTGGAATATGCCTTATAGGGATATTGTTCAAGCGAAGAGAGTTTGGCTAAGAACTAGGAAAATTTTATCAAATGGTGATATAGTTCTAGGAAAAAAAGGAAAAGGAGAATTACTAATTTTCCAAGTAAGGATTATAATGAAGTCGCTCATGTGCGGCCACATGCAACGAACTCAAAGGATACAGATTATTTACCTGTTAAGGATAGAAAAACAGGCTTGAGGTATTTTACCAAACAAAGTTTCTGGCTTAATAATTCATATATTAGAGATGAGATTTATTTGAAATGATATGTTGTGCAGAGGCAATTTGCAAGAGCTTTTCTTTTTTAATCACAATATTTATTGGACTTTCAACAAATTTATCAGAATGATAAAAATAGAATGGCAGATTGGTATCTTTGAAACATGCTCCATTTATTTTTTCAGTCCTTATTTGAATAACCGTTTTTTTAATTTTATCGTCATTAAAACCAAATTTTTCTAACATTTGAATTATTGCATCTCTTTTTTACAAGTATTAGTTCTATTTTGGTAATATCTTTTCTTTGAATCCCTTATCTTTTGTGGCCCAAATCCATACGATTATATAATATTGAGTCAGTTTTGATTTATCAAGTAGCCAACCTTCAACTTCTTTTCCTGTTGCTAATTTAAAGCTAACCTCAAATGCAAAAGTTGGTAGTGATTTATTTACATAATGAACCATCGCCTTTTCGTCGACCAATAAATTAACTTCGTCTTCTAAATCGAAGATGCACATCAATTCCAAGCATTTGTTCTTCGTATGTAATTCTCCTTTGAAAGTTTTTTACATACTTGAAATAAAATTGATTGTCCAAAAATTTACCGACTTCAATTTCTGCTTCACTATCTGATTTTCTAAAGGAACCACTCATTTAATCGATCTTAAAAATATACTCAATCTCACAAAAGTCTTTTCATAGAAATAGAATACTCGAAAAGCTTAATATCCATCAGATTCCAATACTCGTAAATAAAACACTACTAAACAAGTTCTTATAAGATTTATCCATTTTTACTATCTTTGCAAACTTACAAAAGACCAAATGGACTCCACCCGCCAACAAAAATACAACCGCCTCTTCCTAAAAGAAATCGGTGAGCTTTTCCAGAAGGAAGGCCGGAATTTTTATGGGAATGCTTTTGTGACGGTTACGAATGTGCGCGTGTCGCCGGATTTGGGGATTGCGAATATACATTTGTCGTTTTTTGGGGTAAAAGACCCGAATGCTGTGCTGGAACAGATCAAAAAACATACGAAGGAAATCCGCCATTTACTCGGAAATTCTATCCGACACCAGGCGCGAATTGTGCCGGAATTGAAGTTTTTTCTGGATGATTCGCTGGATTATGTGGAGAAGATGGAGAAGCTTTTTAAGGATATCAATATTCCACCCAGCACCACCAGCTATCAAGAGTATTTTTGTTCAAAGGTTCAAAGTTCAAAGTTGGCTTCGTAGGGAAAGCAGTTGAATCTTGAAACGATTCTTTGCGGTAGAAACCCCCTCTGTTATATATTAGAATTCAACTGGTTAAGTGCTTTCGAAACTTTGAACTTTGAACCTTGAACTTTGACCTAATTTAAAGGCATTTCCTATCTTCGCGCATATTCATAACCCTATATGCAATACGACCCCATAAAGCGCTCCCTGGGCAATGTTTTTAATAAAACTCCTTTCTTAAGACGACTTTTTTATAATCTGCTGGATCTTTTATTGCTCCGTGCATGGCATGTGCATAAGGAACTTCGATTATGGATCCGGACAGCGAAAAAGGATGCAGATATTCTTGATGCAGGCGCGGGATTCGGACAGTATACTTACTGGATGAATCAGAAAAATCAAAACTGGAAGATCACTTCTATCGATGTGAAGGATGAACAAGTGGCTGATTGCAATCGCTTCTTTCAGCAGATCGGTTCTACAAATGTCCGCTTTGAAGTGGGTGACCTTACGAAATATGTTGTGCCGAATGCATATGACCTTGTTGTTTGTGTTGATGTAATGGAACACATCTTAGAAGATGTTCAGGTTTTCAAAAATTATTTCGCATCGATGAAGTCGGGTGGAATGGTTCTGATCTCAACTCCTTCCGATCAGGGTGGCAGCGATGTGCATGGCGATGATGAATCTTCTTTCATCGAAGAACATGTGCGTGATGGATATAACATTCAGGAAATACAGGACAAACTGCGCTCTGCAGGTTTCAATAAAATAGAAGCGCGTTATCAATACGGAACTCCCGGAAAAATTTCGTGGCGACTGTCGATGAAATATCCGATCGTTATGCTCGGCAAAACGAAATTGTTCTTTATCATTCTGCCGTTCTATTATATTATCGCTTATCCGATTTCGTTTGTGCTTAATTATCTGGACACATACGGCAGGCATTCTACAGGCACTGGACTTGTGGTTAAGGCGTGGAAGGATTAAATAAATTTTAGGTCAAAGGTCAGAAGTCAAAGGTCACTACTGCTCGTTTAATTTGACTTTTGTTCTTTGAATCGAATAGAGTACAAATTACATTTACAATTAATAAATATAGGATGTTAATAGCCGTACAGCGTGACCTCTGACTTCTGACCTTTGACCTAAAAAAACACAAAGACCGCCTAAACATGTCAATCTCTTCCCTTATAGCAACAAGGTACTTTTTCAGCCGGAAGTCGCAGCGGGTCATCAACATCATTTCTCTCATTTCTATCATTGGTGTTACAATCGGAACAGCAGCATTGATCATCGTGCTTTCTGTTTTCAATGGCTTTGAAGGACTCATCAAACAACTTTATAATTCATTCGACTCTGATCTGCGAATTACGATTGCTGAAGGAAAATCTTTTTCGAATCAGGAAGTGAAGCTCGATGATCTCAAAAAGATCAATGGAGTGAAGTATGTTGTAAGTGTAGTGGAGGAAAATGTGCTCGTGAAATATCGCGACAAACAAGTTACTGCTACCATCAAAGGTGTCAGCGATAATTACAGCAAGTCGAATGGAATGGATACTATGCTAACTGATGGAACGATGATACTTGCGCGTGGTGATACGGATTTTGCTGTTGTCGGTGGTGCAATTGCATACAATCTTCAAATAAGCATGAGTGATCCTTACACGCAACTGGAAATTTATGCGCCACGGAGAACTGCAACTTCATTTACAAATCCGGAAGAAGCATTTAATAAACGTTACGTTTCTCCATCAGGAATTTTCGCTATTCAACAGGAGTTCGATAGTAAATACATCATCGTTCCTTTGCGTTTTGCAAATGAGATTTTTGAATACGATGATCATCTGACGGCTCTTGAAATTGCTGCAGTTCCGGGAACAGATGTCGATCAATTACAATCCGACATTCAAACAAAACTCGGAAACAAATTTGTAGTAAAGAACCGCTTTCAGCAACATGAACTCATCTACCGCATCATGAAATCAGAAAAGTGGGCGGTGTTTTTAATTCTAACTTTCATTCTTGTAGTCGCCGCATTTAATGTGATCAGTTCACTCACAATGCTTGTTATCGACAAGAAGAAAGACATTGCAGTACTGCAATCCTTCGGTGCAGATGTTTCCATGCTCCGTAAAATTTTTATAATCGACGGCCTGCTCATCACTATGACCGGCGCCATCTCCGGACTTGCAATCGGATTTTTCATCTGCTGGCTGCAACAGCAATTCGGCCTGATCGCTCTTGGCGGCTCCGGTACTTTTGTGATTGATGCCTATCCGGTACAAATGCTGCTGATAGATTTTATCTACGTTTTTGGAGCTGTTGCTGTGATTGGACTTTTGGCAGCATGGTATCCTAGTCAGAGACTGATAAGAGATGAGATTAATTTGAAGATGATTGCTGGAGATGAATAATTTTTTGCACGGCCCTTAAGGGCCGTGCAAAAAATTTTCTTACTGAACAATTAACTTATAAACTTTTGTCCTGTTTTTTCCGAAACGGAAAAAATAAATTCCCTCAGATAATTCTGAAATGTCCAGTGGTATGTCGTTTGAACACTCAATCGTTTTCACAATTGCTCCTGTGAAGTTTAGTATATCCAGATGATCCGAGAAGGGCTGGTTTCCGCTGTCAATTTTGACAAATGTTGTGGCAGGATTTGGGTACAAACGGTATTCAGGGTCATGGTTTATTTCATTGACAGAGATCAATCCACAATCATAGAATAAGACCTGTGATGTTGTATCTACAGGGCATTCAGAAAGCGGATTAATGACCCTGCATTCGTACTTGCCGGAAGAATAAATCAGAAGGGTATCTTCATTAGTTATCGATTGTAGTAATGTGTCATTTTTGTACCATAAAATGTTTTCTGTTCCTGTAAGGCTTCCGTTAATGTGTAAAACTGAAAACACAACTGTATCTCCATCACAAGGATCTCCGATTGCATCAAAATAATATCCTGTCCAGAACGGTGCCTCAGAATAACTGCGGGATCTTTCAGAACATCCGTTCAAAGTTGTTACAACAGAAAATCCCGAAACAGCATAACGCCTGTAGTCTGGAAGAAACTGCCCGGTTTCAGGTAATGAATCATCATAAGCAAACCATTGATATGAATCTGCAACAGAAGTGTAAATTGTATCATTGTAGCACAGCCATGGATTTTCTGTAAAAACAGATGGATCATGACTGCAAAACTGAACAATTGTATCAGCAAAACTTGTGTGTAGTCCCTGCAGGTCGCACGTATTGGTTGTCAGAGTAACGTAGTAAGATCCATCGCTCAAATAGCCGTGATAGCTGTAACCCAGACTATCAATAGTACCATCGCCAAGATCCCACAAATAGTTTTGATTAATTCCCTGAGCCCGGGAATAAAAATTCAATTCATTGTATCCTGCTCCAACCTGAGTACCAATCTGAGCAAGCGGAGGTTTTTTAAAATCGTAAAATGACAAACTATCATATACGATCAGTTTTGCTGCATTGCGAATTATTGCAGCTTCAGACTGAGAGAGACTGAAATTATATGTGATCAATGATGGATCTTTTTTGAAAATGGCAGTATAAAAACAACAGGCGGCTGCATAGGAACCGGCAGCTGATGGATGACTCTCATCAGACTGATACAATTCAATCTGTGGAAAATTATAACGAAGGTATCTCCAGACTGTAGATACAGGCGACACTTCACAGTTGAGATTTTTAGATAGATACATATAAGCGCGCCTGATGGTTGTGTCCATGCCATCATAAGTACAAACAAGAGGATAATACATACAATTTGCTGAGTCACCATTTTTTCTTCCCCAGGTCATGTATGTTAATGGAACAGCACATGGATTGTACTGTTTAATTAATTTTTCAAGATCTTTTCCTCCGCTTAAAAACCGATTATGTTCAAGTACCGGTTCCTGGCTTTGCCCTTGCATCACAACATACTGCCATCCACCCGCCATGATCTTGCTACGTGTAACGGAATCTGTGTTGTGATCGAGAAGCTGATATCCACCGGGAGTATTACTGTCAAACATTAATGTATCGCCCGCAGACAACGCCACGTCGCTGATCAGTTGAGGAAGATTATTAACGGAAGTATAACTGTTTCCTAAAAATAATACGCGTCGAGTAATTTGGCCTATAATTATTTCTGAAAATAAAATAAAGACGACCGTAATCCGGATGAATGAAATATTTCTCATGAAATTTTTTACTTAAAGTAAATATACAACATAGAAAGAATTATCCCTTTGAGAAATCAAATAATACATGATGATGCAGGTAAAATATAAAATGAATGATCTTTGAAAAAGGAACAAAAGACAACCTCAACCAAATGAAGAATCTTCACTTTCAGAAGAATTTATAAAAACTATTCTGCCCTGCAAACAACTATCCTCTTCAATCCTTTTATATTCCTGTTCCCTGTTTTAAGATCATTCATAGTAAGCAAAAAGTATTCTATTTTCAATTTCACCCATCTCTTTTCCATTCATCTCAGTAACTATGTAAAGATGATTGCCGGTTTCTGTATTATAGATTTCGTTGAAGGAATAAACAACAGTATAACCATCGACTGCCTCAAACTTAAAATAAAATTCGTTCAGCATTTTCCGGTTCTCATAATCGAACTCAACAGTATCTAACAGAGTCTTTACTAAAACACCTTTCACACCTTTGGAATCTTCCCGCTGCTTTGCAGAACAACTGGTATTGACATCACCAAGTAAGTCACTCTTGTATTCTTTAATAGCGGAAATTGGAAAGGACCATTCTGATTTTACTTTTCCTGTGACAAATAATGTGTCAGTATGAAATGCATTTTGCCCAAATAAAAATTGTGCTGAGAGGAGAAATAAAAATTGCGTAAAAAATATTTTAATCATTTTGAAATGTTAAGTTTAAATATCTCTTTTGTTGTTTAATAAAAGAACCGGCATTTATGCGGTAACGAATTTCAAATTTATTATAGTCATTTGATTATTTAAAAATGCTGTCCGCCTCGGCGGATAGTCATGCAGACAGGGGAAAACTTGGGGACTTTCTGCATGGCGTCAGCCTTTTGTTTGCTAAGCATTTTCTATTTCTATTTCACTTTCTAATTCAGTTTAATTTCTATTCCAGTTTATTTTGAATTGGTTGCAGGGACCGTTTCAATTGATGAAGCGCGCCCCCGGGGTTAAATATGTATTCACCATTTTTCTATCAAGCCAGCACTTTAATCCTGCACTTAAACTCAAACTTACATTTACAGATAATTTTTATTTCAATTACAACACAATTTACTGTTAATCCTTTGCAAGGACCGTTTCATTTTTTGAAGCGCGCCCCCGGGGTTAAATATGTGCCATCTACAGTGTCAGTCAAAAATACCAACCGCCGACATAAACTGGCGCCAACATTTACCACTTAAAACCTGCAATCAGACCAATTTATTCTTCACCAGATACTCCGCAATCTGCACAGCATTCGTAGCCGCACCCTTGCGCAAATTATCTGCAACGATCCACATGTTCACTGTGTTCGCTTGCGATTCGTCACGACGGATTCTTCCTACGAAGACATCGTCTTTTCCCTCTGCAAAAAGTGGCATCGGATATTGCTGATTGGAAACATCATCCTGTAAGATCACACCTTTTGTGTCTTTCAATATCGAACGGATATCTTCAACTGTAAAATCATTTGTGAACTCTACATTCACTGCTTCACTATGTCCGCCTTTGACGGGAACACGAACTGTTGTTGCAGTCAGACGAATTGAATCATCACCCATGATCTTGCGCGTCTCGTTCAGCATTTTCATTTCTTCTTTTGTGTAGCCATTGTCGAGAAACACATCGATCTGCGGTAAAACATTCATGTCGATCTGATATTTATATGCCATTTCACCTTTCACGCCATTACGTTCATTCAGCATCTGATCAACTGCTTTTTTTCCTGTACCGGAAACAGACTGATAGGTTGAAACAACAACACGCTTGATGTTATATTTTTTGTGCAGCGGATTCAGCACCATTACCATTTGAATCGTCGAGCAATTCGGATTGGCAATGATCTTGTCTTCTTTCGTCAACACATGTGCATTGATCTCCGGTACAACCAGTTTTTTTGTTGCATCCATTCTCCATGCGGAGGAATTATCGATGACAGTTGTTCCTGCGGCTGCAAATTTTGGTGCCCATTCCAATGAAGGGCTACCACCGGCAGAGAAGATAGCAATGTCTGCTTTCATCGATACAGCATCAGCCATTGAAACACATTTGTACGGTTTGCCTCGGAAGAAAATTTCTTTGCCGATCGATTTGTCAGAACCGACAGGGATCAATTCGTCGACAGGAAAATCGCGTTCTTCCAAAACTTTCAACATTACTTGTCCAACCATTCCGGTTGCACCGACTACTGCTACTTTCATAAGGTTCTTTTATTATCCAGCATTTATGGGGTTACGAATCCGATTTCAGCACCCTAATTTTGTCTGCAAATTAAGCAATCGCTCCAATGCAGAACCTCCTCATACTGATTTTTTCTTTGCTGGTTACAATGTCAAATGCTCAGCTCGCCGACAATTTTACCGACGGCGATTTTACTTCAAATCCGCAATGGCAGGGTGATAGTGCAGATTTTATTGTCAATTCCAGCGGCATGCTGCAGTTGAATTCTGCGATTGTAGGTAATTCGACTTTAGCTGTCCCCATTAACATGAATTATAATGACACGCTGGAATGGCGGATCAAAACCAAACTCGATTTCGCTCCTTCTTCCGGTAACTATTGCCGGATCTATTTGGCAGCCGATACGAATAATTCTCAGTCTTCCGTCAGCGGTTATTTTCTTCAATTGGGCGAGTCATTGTCAAATGATGCCATCGAATTGTTCCGACAATCCGGAACTGTGATCACATCTGTTTGCCGTGGAACCGATGGACAGATTGCAGCCGCTTTTGAAATTCAGATCCGGGTTTTGCGATTCCCTTCCGGGTTATGGCAAGTCTTTGCTGATGAAAATCTAACCGGCAATTATTCACAAATAGCGTCAGGATCAGATCCCGGTAATCCCGCTCCAGATTATTTTTTCCTCGATTGTAATTACACTTCCGGAAATCTCCAGCGGTTTTATTTCGATGATGTCTATGCCGGAAAATTTATTCCTGATGATGAAAAGCCGAGTTGTACTTCTATCGAAATTCCAACTGATACTACCATCAAACTGCAGTTCTCAGAGCAGATTGATTTCGCAAGTGCAAATACGTTTGCAAATTATAACATCATTTCAATCGGTAATCCTTCTCAATTGACGATTGATTCACTTAATGATTATTCAATCATGCTTTTCTTCCCGCAGCATTTTACTGTGGGCGATGAACTGAATCTTCATTTGCAAAATCTCCGGGATGCTGCCGGAAATAGAATGAATGATACAAGCATCGCTTTTTCCTATCACCCGATTGGCTCGGGAATGCTGAATGATATTATCATTTCAGAGATCTATTTCGAAATGTCTTCGCTAAGTCCGTTGCCAAATGCAGAATTTATTGAGCTGTTTAATCGATCTGATTCTGCAATCAATCTTGCAGGCTGGACAATTTCTGATGGTTCTTCTGATGCAATGTTTCCGGATTATTTGTTAAAGCCAAACCATTACGTTGTTGTTTATGATTTGCAAAACGATCAGCTTTTTTCGGCAATTCAGAATCGAATTGGTGTCGTAGGTTTTCCCGGATTGAATAACGATTCCGGTGATACCTTGACGTTGATGAATTCGTTGCAACTGGAAATTGAAACCGTTCCTTTTAATGACGACAGCTATCACAATAACGACAAGAATGATGGCGGCTGGACGACAGAACGAATCGACGCAAACTTCACTTGTCAGGATCAGGCGAATTGGAAAGCTTCTGAAAACACGGCACATGGTACACCCGGTCTGGCCAATAGTGTTGCCGGAATTCATACAGATTATACAACACCATGGATAGATAATCTCTACATTGTAGATTCTCTTAGCTTACAAATAGAATTCAGTGAATCTATCTTTTCTACTATCATTCCATCAGGATTTATAGCTATTGACAAGTATAATGTCGCGAATGATTGTATTTCCGTAAATCAGATCACGGAAAATTCTTTTCTGCTGGAGTTTGCAAATCAATTTGCCGATGGAATTTATCATTTGAAAATTAACGATACGCTCCGCGATTGTACCGGCAATGCAGTTGATCTTAATATTCAATATCGCTTCGGAAAAACACAACCTGCAGCAATAGGTGATGTTGTGATCAACGAGATTTTATTTGATCCGCGAGATGGCGGCGAAGATTTTGTCGAACTGTTCAACTGTTCTTCGAAGATCATTGACCTCAACAAATGGATCATTCAGGAAGCAGAAGCTGATGATGAAAACTCCGTCAAGGATGAATCACAATTGAGTTCCGATCACCGGATATTATTCCCGGGAGAATATTTGGCGTTTACTAAATCAGTGGCCGGTGTCACCGGATTTTACAATTGTCCGGATTTAAAATCCATTGTCCAAC
Organism: Bacteroidota bacterium; assembly: GCA_016711505.1. Classification (NCBI taxonomy): domain Bacteria; kingdom Pseudomonadati; phylum Bacteroidota; species Bacteroidota bacterium. The sequence goes on from JADJSV010000018.1 coordinate 295,899, forward strand.
TGGAAGACATTCCTGATTTTAATTCTGATGAAGGTCGTGTCGTTCTTCGGGATGGTGACGGCAACCGACTCGATGCATTCAGGTATTCCGACGACATGCATTTCTATCTTCTGAATTCTCCAAACGGTGTTTCGCTGGAACGATTAAATGGTTATTTCGGTGATCCGGAAAATGCACAATGGCATTCGGCAGCTTCGACTGTCGGGTTTGCTACACCGGGTTTTACGAATTCGCATTGGGTTGGTGAAAATCCGGGCTCAGGAAAAATTGACATTGTTAATGAAGTCTTTTCTCCCGATAACAATGGTTATGAAGATCTGCTCACCATCAATTTTCAATTTGAAGATCCGGGTACAATTCTGAGTCTGTCGATTTTTTCGAAAGATGGGTCACCCATTCGCGAACTGCTGGTCAATCAAACTGTCTCAGGAACCGGACAAATCTTCTGGGATGGATTTTCTGATGCAGGAAAACTTGTTTATCCGGGGAGGTATTTAATTTGGGCAAAAGCATTTAGTCTGGAAAAGGGGACAGAGGTTTTTAGGAGTTCGTGTGTGGTGGCAGTAAAGGAATAAGAAAATAAATTATAGTACAAATCCCTAAGATTATACAGTCAAGATTAGAAAACGAAAAGATCCTTCCAGGATGACAAAGCGGTTTGTTGTATATGCTCAAGGTGGAAAAAAAATATGCGGGCCGCAGGCCCTGCAGATTTTTTTTCCACCTTGAGCATATGTTAGAGCCAAAAAAGTCATCCTGGAAGGACCTTTTCGGTTTCTAGGCGAGGTCGGCTAATTGAACTTTTTTTTCTTCGTATGAATAGAAGTTGGCTTCAGTTTAACAATACAGTAGCCAATTTGAATTTTTTTCTCATAGCTAAATTTTGAATTTATTTTCAATATCCCATATAAGAATTATATGGCAGTTGCACTTTAGTGCAACATTTTTTATCTTTACAGAACCATATTGAAAGAGCTTTAAAAATTAAACAGGAATATGAAGACGAAAAAAAATAACATTCTAACCCTCGAAGGTTTTAAAGAAAAACATTATGGAAAAAAGGGAACTATTAAACGTGATCAGCTTGAAGCCGGGTTTGAAGATTTTAAAATTGGAGTTTTGATTTATGAGGCACGATTAGAAAAAGGGATGACTCAAGCTGAACTTGCCGAAAAAGTAGGAACAACAAAATCTTATATTTCAAAAATTGAGAACAACATAAAGGAAGTCCGTTTATCCACATTGCAAAAATAGTTGAGCTTGGTTTAGGAGGACAACTTCACCTATCAATCTCATTGTGAAAAACCACATTTACGAAAAAGTTAATTGGTATTAGTAGAAAATAATTCTTATGTTTAGTTAGTTCTAAAATTTAAATTATGAAAGCTTCATCCGGTAAAAAATTTGTTCCAATGATTGAGCAACCTGTTAATGCCGGAACAAGAAGCATGTTAGATTGCTTAGAGACGAGTAAGAATGAATCGAAAAAACTTTTTACAGCATTAAAGGAAATTTCCAATTTAAGCGATATTGAAATCTCGAGTATTCTTGACATTAGTCATGCAAAATTTAGGACATACAAATCCTTTAAGAAAATTTTGTCATGGCGATTGACTGAACATGCAATTGCTTTATATGTTTTGTTTAGACAAGGAAAAATGGTTTTTGGTACGGACAAAGAATTTACTAAATGGTTGAATCAGCAAAATTTTTATTTTGATGGGAATGCTCCAATTAAGTACTTGCAAATTATTAGTGGAATTGAATTTCTTGATGACCGACTAACCGCAATGGAGTTTGGAGATAATGTATAAATTTTATAAGTCGTTTCGAATTAATTATTTTAATATTGCAGAATGATTTCTCCCCTTACATCCGCAACGTAAACGTCACCCGTTACATGATGCCTCTTCGAGAAGGTGGTTCCTTGCCGGCATTGGCGGAGGCTGATGATGATTTCAAATATGTACTCAAATTCAAAGGCGCCGGTCATGGCGTAAAAGCATTGATCGCTGAATTGCTGGGTGGTGAAATTGCACGTGTACTTAAACTTCGTGTTCCGGAATTAGTGTTTGCAAATATTGATGAAGCTTTCGGACAAACAGAAGGGGATGAAGAAATTCAGGATCTTCTCAAAGCAAGTAAGGGATTAAATCTTGCTTTGCATTTTTTATCAGGTGCACTGACCTTCGATCCGGTCGTGACAACAGTTGATACAAAACTTGCATCGCAAATTGTCTGGCTCGATGCATACATTACAAATGTCGACCGGACTTTCAGAAATACAAACATGCTGATGTGGCACAAAGACCTTTGGTTGATCGATCATGGTGCTTCTTTTTATTTTCATCATACATGGACCAACTGGGAGAAGCATGCACGGAGTAATTTTGAACTGATCAAAGATCATGTTTTACTTTCTCAGGCAGGAGAACTGGATATGGTCGACAAAGAATTCAAGATGATTCTTTCAGATGAGATCCTGAGAGAAATTACTGATCTTATTCCTGATGAATGGTTACAATGGCAAGACACAAATGAATCACCTGCAGAAATAAGAAACACTTATTTTAAATTTCTGACCATTCGCAGAGATAATTCCGAACTATTTATAAAAGCCGCAAAAGATGCAAGAGAAATACTTATATGAATATGCGGTGATTCGTGTTGTCCCTAAAGTTGAACGCGAAGAATTTGTAAATGTGGGCATTGTTCTGTTTTCTAAAAAACAGAACTATCTCAAATCACGTTGTCATCTTGATATTTCAAAATTGCAATGCTTTGCGAACGAACTGGACATTGAGCAAATTCAAAGTTACTTGCATGCATTCGAAAAAATAAATAACGGCGATGATAATGGCGGACCAATTGCTAAGATGGATGTGCCTTCACGATTCCGTTGGTTGACTGCTGTTCGAAGCTCCGTTTTACAAACGTCGCGACCTCATCCCGGTTTCTCTTTAGATCTGGATGCAACTTTGCAAAAACTATTTGAGGAGTTGGTAGCCTAATGAAGCGACGACCAATAAACAGTAGTGAATTTTAATATTAATGATTTGAAAAGATATGAAAATTAATTCCTCCTTGAATTGGATGCTTATATTGAATTTTCTTGCTATAATTTTTCACTTAGGGATAATCACAAAACTAATTCCTTACGAAATTGCATGGGGAGGCAGACTTAAAAATGATCGGGATATGTATGTCTTCGAATCAGTTTCTATAGGAATAATCCTGATCCTGATTTTTATTCTATTACTAAAAGGTAAATATCTTAGACTTGAAATAAACGAACGAATGCTGAATTTCATACTGTGGATCTACTTTGTAATTTTTGTTCTCAACACGCTTGGAAATGTACTGGCAAAGACCAATTTCGAAAAACTGTTTTCAATAATAACACTCATTTCTGCAATTCTTATCTGGAAAATTATCAAAACCAGAAAGGCAGTTCAATAATATAGAAAAACCGGAAATAACTTCCGGCTTTTCTAACCATCATAATATTAATCACTGCTGTCTGATAGAACAATTTTCATATGAAAATGTTTTATCGGACATTGATGATTTAAAATAATTTTTTAACTTCGTTAGACTAACACTTAAAAGTCATGAAAAAACTACTTCTCTTCTCCGCAATTTTATTATTAAGCGTGCAATCATTCGGACAAGGTTTTCAATACGTTGGAATCAGTCCAACCCAACCTACAGAATCGGACACCGTATCAGTGATTGGAAGTTACATTTTTACCAGTGGTCCCTGCGATCTTGTAAATCAAAATTTTACTATGTCGGGAAACAATATCACAACCAATCATTATCATTGTCCGGGAATGCTCACTGTGATTTGCCCCGGAATAGATACTTTGCCAATTGGAGTACTATCAGCAGGTACGTATAATGTTACTGCAAATCTTTTTCAAGGTACTTTTGATTCTATCGGAAATTGTGCCGAATTTATTAAAATTGATTCCACTGATTTTGTATTTATCGTATCAGTGGGAACAGGTATTGACCAGATCTTAAAAGCAAATCCAACAGTCTTCCTCAATAAAGAAACTATTTCTATCTCTAATCTCTATTCAACTTATGAGTTTGTTCT